>NZ_JBHXAW010000084.1:0-15178 GCF_042726645.1 Isoptericola sp. NPDC060257 | reverse complement strand
GGGAACGGGCGTGCGGGTTCGCGCGGTACCCCGTGGTGCGGATGGCCTCCTCGACCGCGGTCCGCGCGTCCGGCGACACCCAGTGCCCGCCGTTGATGACCCGCGAGACGGTGCCCCGCGACACCCCCGCGACCGCCGCGACGTCGCGGATCGTGGGGCGCTTCGCCCGGCCGTCGTCGGCCCCGTGCCCGCCCGTTCCTTCCACGCCCGCGAGTCTAGGGACACGGGCGGCCCCGACCTGACCGGCACGAGGACGCGTCACGACTTCACCGCGCCCGCGGCGAGGTCCACCTGCCAGAACCGCTGGAGCGCGAAGAACAGCGCGACAAGCGGCACGATCGACAGCAGCGCGCCGGTGATGACCAGCGTGTACATCGCGGGCTGGCTGGCGCCCTGGTTCAGCAGGCCGGACAGGCCCACCGTGATCGGGAACAGCTTGTCGTCGCCGAGCATGATGTACGGCAGCATGAAGTTGTTCCAGATCGCGACGAACTGGAAGAGGAACACCGTCACCAGGCCCGGCACCAGCATCGGCACGGCCACCTGGAAGAACGTGCGGGTCTCGCTCGCGCCGTCGGTCCGGGCGGCCTCGACCACCTCGTCCGGCACGGCCGCGGCCGCGTAGATGCGCGCCAGGTAGATGCCGTACGGGCTGATGATGCTGGGCAGCAGCACCGACCAGTACGTGTTGGTGAGGTCGAGCTCGGCCAGCAGCAGGTACTGCGGGATCGCGAGGACGATGGCGGGCACGAGCACGCCCGCGAGCAGCACGTTGAACGCCACGTTCTTGCCAGCGAACGTGTACTTCGCCAGGCCGTACCCGGCCATCGCCGACACGAGCGTGGAGGCCGCCGCGCCGACGCCGGCGTACAGGGCGGTGTTGAGCATCCACCGCCAGAACAGCCCGTCGCGGTAGGCCGCCAGGTCGGCCACGTTGTCGGCCAGGTGGGTGGACGGCGCGAACGTGAAGCTGGAGAACAGCTCCGACCCGGACTTCGTCGAGGCCACCACCACCCACACCACGGGCAGGAGGCAGTACAGGGCCCCCAGCAGGAGGACGGCGGTCGCCACGGCGGACGGCCGTTCGCCGGCGCCGCGCCAGATCCGGCGGCCCTTCGCGGCCGGGCGGCGGACGTCGGAGCGCGCCGCCGGGGCGTCGGCGGGCAGCGGGCTGGTCAGCGTCGTCATGGTCACTTCTCCTGGCCGAAGGCGCGGCCCTGCACGAGGCGCAGGAAGCCGAACGAGAGCACGAACGTCGCCGCGGCGATGATCACCGAGGTCGCGGCGGCCGAGTACAGGTCGCCGCGCGTGAACGCGTCGCGGTACACCTTCATCAGCGGTGTCCAGGTGGTCGAGATGGCGTTGCTCAGCGGGCGCAGCGTGGTGGGCTCGGCGAACACCTGGAGCGTCGCGATCATCGAGAAGACGGCGGTCATGATGATCGACGGCGTGACGATCGGAATCTTGATCCGCAGGGCCACCGCCACCTGCGAGGCACCGTCCAGCTCGGCCGCCTCGTACAGCTCCGACGGCACCGCCTTGAGCGCCGTGTAGATGACGATCATGTTGAACCCCGTACCGCCCCACACGGCGATGTTCGCGACGGCGAACATCACGAGGTCGCCCTCGAACAGCGACGGCACGTCCCACCCGAACCGCTCGAACAGGTCGTAGAACGGGCTGACGCCGGGCAGGTAGAGGAAGCCCCACAGCAGCGACGAGATCACGGCCGGCACCGCGTAGGGCAGGAAGATCGCCGTGCGCGAGAACGCCCGCGCCCGCGCGCGCCGCGAGTCGAGGAGCAGCGCGAAGAGCAGCGCCAGTCCGAGCATCGTCGGCACGACGATCAGGCCGTACAGCGCCACGCGCCCCACGGACGCGAGGAACTCCGGGTCCCCCAGCGCGGCCGCGTAGTTGGACAGCCCGGCCCACACCTCGGTGCGCGAGCCCGAGCCGAGGCCCAGCCCGCTCACCTTCTCCGTGCGGAAGGACAGGTAGACCGCGTACGCGATCGGCAGCGCCAGGAAGAGGACGAACAGCACGATCGCGGGCGCGAGGAAGCCCCACGGGGCGAGGCGGCGCCGGCCGGACGTGCTGGGCCCGGTCGCGCGGGCCGGCGGCGCGACGGTGGTCGTGGTCATCTCAGGCTTCCCTCTCGGTTCTGCGCGGATCGTGCTCGACGGCGACCGTGGTCGACGCGGGTCGGGCCGCCCGGGGGGATCTCCCGGCCCGGGCGGCCCGCGTCGTCACTCGCTGACGTTGAAGCCCTGGCTCTTCAGGTCGTCGAGCGTGATCTGCTGCATCGCGCCGACGGCGTCGACGAACGCGCTGGCCGTCTTGGCCTTGGTGGCCTCGGCGAACTCGTCGTTGTACGCCGAGTAGGCGACGTTGATGTTCGGGCCGTAGGTGAAGGGCTGCACGGTCTGCGCCGTCTGCGCCGCGACCTCGTAGAAGTCGGGCTGGTTGGAGAAGAACTCCGGCGGGTCGCTCAGCGCCTCCGTGCTCGCGGGGACGTCGGCCGGGTAGATGCCGGTCTCGTCCACGAGCGCCTGCACGGCCTCCGGGTCGGTGTTGAGCCACGTGACGAACTCGGCGGCCTGCTCCGGGTGCTCCGACTGCGAGGTCACCGCGGTGGCCGAGCCGCCCCACGCGCCGGTGGCGGGCGCGTCGGCGTCCCACTGCGGCATCGGCGCCATCTCCCACTTCCCGGCGGTGTCGGCGGCGTTGCCCGACAGGACGCCGGGCGCCCAGATCGCCGACAACCAGCCCACCTGGGTGCCGTCGTTGAGGCCGGCGTTCCACTCGGGCGTGTACATCGGCCTGTTGTCGATGACGCCCTCCTCCACGAGCCCGCCCCAGTACTCGGCGACCTTCGTCGTGGCGTCGGAGTCGATGTCCACCGACCACGCGTCGCCGTCGATCCCGTACCAGGACGCGCCGGCCTGCTGCGTGATGCCGGCGTACCAGCCGGCGTCGTTGGCGGAGAACGTGCCGAGGTAGGACTTCGGGTCGGCCTCGTGCACCTTCCGCGCCGCGTCCGCGTACTCGTCCCACGTGGTGGGCACGTCGATGCCGAGCTTCTCGAAGATGTCGGCCCGGTAGTAGAACTGCATCGGCCCGGAGTCCTGCGGCACCGCGTAGACGGCGTCCGACCCGAGGGTGACGGCGTCCCACACGCCGTCGGCGAAGTGCCCGGCGACGTCGTCGCCCAGCGAGCCCGAGAGGTCAGCCAGCGCGTCCGAGGAGACGAGCTGCGGGATCTTCTGGTACTCGGCCTGCATGATGTCCGGCGCGCCCGAGCCCGCCTTGATCGCGGTGAGCAGCTTGGTGACGGCAGGGTCGCCGCCGTCCTGCTTGTTCACCGTGACCGTGATGTCGGGGTGCTCGGAGTTCCAGAGGTCGACGACCTTCTCCATGTGGGGCGTCCACGTCCAGAAGGTGAGCTCGACGGGGCCCGCGGCCGACCCGCCGTCGTCCGAGCCGGCGTCGTCGCCGCCGGAGCAGGCGGACGCGAGCAGCGCGGTGGCGGCGGCGAGGGCCGCGATCCGGGTGCCTGTGGTCAGGCGCATGACTCCTCCTCGTCAAGGACCATCGCACCGCCGCGTCAGGCTGGGAGCGCTGGGCGACTCACGACAGTGTGGCTGTGCACGGTCACAGTAGCGACACGCCTCCTGGGATTGTCAACTTCAGGTTTCGTGGTGTTACCTAGTCGTCGCCGGTCACGATGACTGTGACCGAGCACAGCACGCCGAGCACAGCACCGACGCGAGGAGCCTCTTCCATGCCCGACGCCACGCCCCTCGACCCGCCTGGTGGCACCCCCGCCCGGACCACGCCCTTCCGCCCCGGCCCGGACTTCGACGGCTGGCTGCCCGGCATCGGCGAGATCTCCTACGGCGGCGACTACAACCCCGAGCAGTGGCCGGAGGAGGTGTGGGCGCAGGACGTCGCGCTCATGCAGGAGGCCGGCGTCAACCTCGTGAGCGTCGGGATCTGGAGCTGGGCGCTGCTCGAGCCGCGCGAGGGCGAGTACGACTTCGGCTGGCTCGACCGCCTGCTCGACCTGCTGCACTCCGGCGGCATCCGCGTCGACCTCGGCACGCCCACCGCGTCACCGCCGGCGTGGTTCTTCCGCACCTACCCGGACTCGCGGGTCGTGACACGCGAGGGCACCGTGCTGGAGTTCGGCTCCCGGGGCGCCGCCGCGCCGTCGTCCCCCGCCTACCGCCGCGCCGCCACGCGGATCGCCGGCGCGCTGGCGGAGCGCTACGGCTCCCACCCCGCGGTCGTGCTGTGGCACGTGCACAACGAGTACGGGGCCCCCGTCTCCGACGACTACTCCGACCACGCGCAGCGCGCCTGGCGCCTGTGGCTGCGCGCCCGGTACGGCACGCTCGAGGCTCTCAACGCGGCGTGGGGCACCCGCTTCTGGGGCCAGGTGTACGGCGAGTGGGAGCACGTCGTCGCGCCGTCGGCCACCCCGACCGTGGCCAACCCGGCCATGCGCCTCGACTACGCGCGGTTCACCGACGCGATGCTGCGCGAGTGCTTCGTGGCCGAGCGCGACGCGATCCGCGCGCACTCCGACGTCCCGATCACCACGAACTTCATGGCGACGGCGTGCCCGTCCACCGACCTGTGGGCGTGGGGCCGCGAAGTCGACGTCGTCTCCGACGACCACTACCTCACCGCGGCCGACCCGCGCGGCCACGTCGGCCTGGCGATGGCCGCCGACCTCACGCGCTCCGTCGCGGGCGGCAAGCCGTGGCTCCTGCTGGAGCACTCCAGCTCGGCCGTGAACTGGCAGCCGCGCAACGTGGCCAAGCGTCCGGGCGAGGAGCGCCGCAACGCCCTGTCGCACCTCGGCCGCGGCGCCGACGGGATCCTGTTCTTCCAGTGGCGGGCCTCGCGCAGCGGAGCCGAGAAGTTCCACTCGGCGATGCTCCCCCACGCCGGGACGGGCAGCCGGGTCTTCCGCGAGGTGTGCGCCCTCGGCGCCGAGCTCGGCGGCCTCGCCGAGGTGCGCGGGTCTCGCGTGCGCGCCGACGTCGCGCTGCTGTGGGACTACGAGTCGCACTGGGCGCAGGACCTCGAGTGGCGGCCGAGCGTCGACGCGTCGCACCGCGAGCGCACCGAGGCCTTCTACGACCGGCTGTGGCGCGACGGGCTCACCGTCGACATGGCCCACCCCGAGCAGGACCTGTCCGGCTACCGCCTCGTCGTCGCGCCGGCGTCGTACCTGCTCACGGCGGCCGCGGCCGACAACCTCACGCGGTACGTCGAGGGCGGCGGCACGCTGCTCGTCAGCTACTTCAGCGCCGTCGTGGACGAGCACGACCGCGTGCACGAGGGCGGTTACGGCGCGCCGCTGCGGCGGGCGCTCGGCCTCACGGTCGAGGAGTTCCTGCCGCTGCGGGAGGGCGAGACGCTCGGCGTCGCCGGCCTGGCGGACGGCGCGCTGACCGGCGACGTGTGGGCCGACGACCTGGCGCTCGACGGGGCGCAGGTCGTCGCCACGTACGACGGCGGCCCGCGGCCCGGCGCCGCGGCGGTCACCCGGAACGCCCTCGGCGCGGGCACCGGCTGGTACGTCTCCACCCGGCTCGACGTCGACGCGCTGGCACCCCTCATGGCCCGGGTGTACGACGACGCCGGCCTCGCGCCCGCGGGTCTGCCCGCGGAGCTCGAGGTCGTGCGCAGGCACGGGGAGGACGCCGTGTTCACCGTCGCGCTCAACCACGCCGACGCCGACGCCAAGCTGCCCGACGTCGCGCCGGGCTCCACCGACCTGCTCACCGGGGAGGACGTCGCAGGCTTCGTCGTCGTCCCCGCCGGCGGGGCGCGCGTGCTGCGCACCGCCCACCCCCGCTGACCTTCCAACAAGCGATCCGTCGCGCCATCCATCCGGTTGCCGCGAGGGATCGCTTGTTCGAAGGCGGTTTCTTGCTCACCGATCGGAAGGACGATGATGTCGCACCGCACCCGCACGATCACCACGAGCCTGCTCGCCGCCGCCGTGGCGGCCGCCCTCGCCTCGCCCGCGGGGGCCGCGCCCGGCGGCCGGTCCGCCGTCGAGCCCGCGAACGCCGGCTTCTCCGGCCTGGACGGGTGGACCGTCGCCGGCGACACCTCCGCCGCGGCGGCGGAGGCCGGGGGCCGCACCGGCGACCGGCTGACGCACTGGTCGGACACCCCGTACGAGGTCACGACGTCCCAGCGCCTCGGCCGCCTCGGCACGGGCTGGTGGACGGGGAGCGCGTGGGTGAAGTCCGGCGGGCTGGGCACCTCGACGTTGTCCCTGACCTGCACGGACGGCACGTCGGGTACCGCCACGCTGCCGCAGACGCTGCAGGACGACGCGTGGGTGCGCGTCGCCGTCTCCGCGAAGAGCCGCGGCGGCGACTGCACGCTCGCGGTCACGACGTCGGACGACGCGGGCGGGGCGTGGGCGAGCGTCGACGACGTCGCCGTCGAGCGCGGCCGGGTGACGCGCGAGGTGCGCGGCGGCGACCTCTCCGGCCTGGCGAAGAACGAGGACCACGGCGCCACGTACGCCGACGTCGACGGCACGCCCGGCGACGCGGTGGAGATCCTCGCCGACCACGGCATGAACCTCGGCCGCCTCAAGGTGTGGGTCGACCCGGCCGACGGCTACAACGAGGTGACGCACGTGGTCGAGACGGCGCGACGGATCCAGGCCGCCGGCATGGACGTCATGGTCGACTTCCACTACTCCGACCGGTGGACCGACCCGGGGGCGCAGGGCGTGCCGGCCGCGTGGGCGGGGTCGAGCGTCACCACGATCACCGACCGGCTCGCCGCGCACACCCGCGAGGTGATGACCGCCCTCGTCGACGCGGGCGTCGACGTCGCGTACGCGCAGGTGGGCAACGAGATCAACCCCGGCATGCTGTGGCCGTACGGGCAGACGTGGGACGTCGACCCCGACGACGGCGTCGCCGACGCGCAGTGGGACGCCCTCGCCGGGTTCCTCACCGCCGGGCACGACGCGGTGAAGGCCGTCTCGCCGTCGACGCGGACGATCCTGCACCTGACGAACATCAACAACGGCATCGACTCGCTCACCTGGTGGTTCGACGAGGTCACCGCGCGCGACGTGCCGTTCGACGTCGTCGGGCTGAGCTACTACGGCTACTGGCACGGGTCGCTCGCCGACCTGCAGGGGGCCGTCAGCACCCTGTCCGCCCGCTACGACCGCGACGTCATGGTGGTCGAGACGGCGTACCCGTTCACGCTCGAGGACGACGACCCGGCCTGGGAGAACGTCATCGCGTCCGAGGGCCAGCTCGTCGACGGCTACCCCGCCACGCCGGAGGGCCAGGCGGCGGCGTTCCGCGCCGTGCAGGACACGGTCGCCGCCGCCCCCGGCGGTCGTGGGCTCGGCGCCGTCTACTGGGAGCCGGCCTGGACGTCCGTCGACGGCAACGGCTGGGACCCGGAGGACCCGGCCTCCGGCAACGCGTGGGAGAACCAGGCGATGTTCGACCACGACGGGCGCCTGCTCGCGCCCGTCGCGGCCGAGCTCGCCGCCGACTGACCGACGGGGGACGGCCGGGTCAGCAGGTGGCGAGCAGCGCGGGCACCAGGGCAGTGTTGAGGTCCGACTCCAGCGACGTCAGGTCGCGGCCGGTGAGGGCCACGGTCACCTGCCTCTCGGCGTCCGGAGACGTCAGCGTGATGCTGAGCGTGCCGAACGACGCGCCGTCGTGCCCGTACAGCCACGCGCCCTCCTCGCACGGGTCGGGCAGGCGGTACACGCCGAGGCCGTAGTCGGGCAGCGTCTGGCTGCCGACGGTGCGCGGCGTGAGGACGTCCGTCACGGTCTCCGGCTCGAGCAGGTCGCCCGTCACCAGCGCCTCGGTGAACCGCTGCAGGTCCTCCGTGGTGCCGGTGACGGCGCCCGCCGAGCCGAAGAGGCTGGGGTCGAAGCCGTCGAGCCCGTACCACCCGGCACCGAGGTCACCGGTGTATGCGGCCTCACGGAGGAACGGGCCGCGGTAGCCCGGGTCGTCGGGGTACGCGGAGTGCCGCATCCCGGCAGGCTTGAACACGCGCTTCTCCAGCAGCCGCTCGACACTCTGCCCGGTGGCGTGCTCCAGCGCGAGGCCCAGCAGCACGTAGCCGGCGTTGGAGTACGAGGCGTCGGTGCCGGGCTCGAACAGCCACGCCTGGTCGTCCATCGCGGCGAGGTGGTCCGCCGCCGTGTACTCCTCGCCGAGGACGTCGAAGAACTCGTCGTAGTCCTCCGGGTCGGTCATCCGGCTCGCGGCGAGCGCCGACAGGTGGTCGGGCAGGCCCGCGCGGTGCGTGAGCAGCAGCTCGAGCGTGACGTCGTCCTCGTAGGCGTCGGGGACGACGGCGGCCGCCTCGGGCACGACGTCGACCACCGGGGTGTCGAGCGTCCACGTGCCCTTCTCGACCTCCTGCAGCACGAGCGTCGAGACCATCATCTTGGTGTTGCTCGCGACGCGGAACCGGTCCTGCGACCGCGCCGGGCCGTGCCCGTCCAGCCGACGCGCGCCGTCGGCGCCGCTCCAGTGCAGGCCCGGGGCGTCGACGCGCCCGACCACCCCGATCGGGACGCCCGCCGCCGTGTCCGCGAGCGCCTGGTCGAGCGCGTCCGTCACGGCGTCGTCCCCGCCCGACGTCTCGCTCGGCGCGCTGAACGTGCGGGCGCTCGCCCGCCGCTCCGCCTCCGCGACGGCGTCGGCCACCGCCTGCGCGACGGACGACCGGTCCTCGTCGAGCGCGGCCGACGGCGGTGCGGAAGGCTGCGGCCGCTCGTCCGCGCCGGCGGGCAGCGCGCCGAGGCCCAGCGCGAGCGCGGCGGCGGTCGTGACGGTCAGGGGCGTGCGCATGCGACGACGCATGGGGTCTCCTTCGTCCTGGGTGTCGGTACCCCCACCCTCGCAGGGCGACCGTCCGGGCGGATCCGTCGGGCGACGGAGATCCGCCGTCGTCGACCTCCACCGTCCGCCGGACCCGGCGGTCACGAGAGTTGTCAGGACCAGGTGCACCAGAACCTGAGCGTGGCCCTGACAGGTCCGTGGCGGTCAGAGCTCGCGGAGGCGGGCGGCGGCCTCGTCGCGGCGACGGGTGGCGTCCGTGAGGGTGCGCTCGGCGCGCTGCCGGGCGACGACGGCGCCGCGCAGCTCGGCGTCGACGGTCGCGGCCTCCTCCTCCAGCTCGTCGAGGCGGCGGCGGACGGCGTCGCGCTCGGCGTCGGTGCGGCGCGCGATCCCCTCGATGCGGCCGACCTCCGCGGCGGCGGTGCTGCCGGCGTCGCGCGCGGCGGCGACGTCGTCCTCCGCGTCGGCGAGCGCCTGCTCCGCCTCTTGCCGGGCCGCCACCCGCGCGGCCTCCTTCTCGGCCGCCGCGTGGTCGTCCTTCCGCGAGGCGGCCCGACCGCGGCCGCCGCGCGCCGCGCGCGGCAGGTCGGGCACGGCGTGCAGGTGCCGCGACGGCGCGCCGTCGTCGTCGACGGGCGCGATGCCGAGCGCGTCGGGGACGGCGACGGCGGACGCGACGTCGGCCCGCCCGATGCCGGTGGCCTGCAGCGGCCCGACCAGCAGCCCGCTGCGGACGGCGCGGCCGGCGTCGGCGTCGATCATCGCGGCGGTGAGCGTGGCCTCCACCTGTGCCAGGACGGCGCCGGACACGGTCGTGCCGGCCTCGACGGCGAGGGAGCGTGCCCGCGCCGCGACCGCGGCGACGAGCTGCCGCCGCTGCCGCGTGAGCTCGCGCAGGCGCTTGCCGTCGAGGTCGTCCTGCGCCTCGCGGAACGCGGCGCCGAGCTCGACCACCTGCTCCACCTGGTCGGCCTCGGCGCGCGCGAGGAGGTTGACCACCCAGGCCGCCGTCGACGGCTTGCGCAACCGCTTCACCCGGTCGGCCGCCTCGACCTCGCCGTCGTCGCGCAGGGCGGCGGCGCGGGCGTCGCGCGCGGGGACGAACTCCGCCGGCTCGAGGGCGTAGAGCTCCCCGGCGACGTCGGTCAGCAGCTCCGCCAGCGTGGGCACCCTCCGAGAATCCGGAACGCCGCACGCCACCGCAACCCCACCGACGGGAGCTGTCAGAGAGAGGCGGGGCTGGAGCACGGCCTGGCCTCTGACAACTCGTCCTAGGATCGTTTCGATCCCCCATGACCGAGAACCTTCCTCCCGCGCCGGCGTCCGCCATCACGCCACCCGTCGACGAGCGTCGCGCCACGATCATCCTGGTCGCGATGGCGCTGTCGACGTTCCTGTTCGTCACCGTCGAGTCGCTGCCGTCCGGCCTGCTCACCCTCATGGCGCCCGACCTGGGTCGGTCCACGTCCGAGATCGGCCTGCTCGTCACCGGGTACGCGTTGGTGGTGCTGATCACCACGGTGCCGCTGGCGCACTGGGCGCGACGCGTGCCGCGCCGGTGGGTGCTGTCCGCGTGCGCGGGCGTGGCCGCCGTCGCGACGCTGTGGGCCGCGCTCGCGCCGAGCTACGAGCAGCTGCTGGCCGCCCGCCTGGTGACGGCGACGGCGCAGGCGCTGTTCTGGGCCGCCGTGGTGCCCGCGACGACCGGGCTGTTCCGGCCCGTGGTCCGCGGCAGGGTGATGACGCGCCTCGCGCTCGGCAACTCGCTCGCCCCGGTGCTCGGCGTGCCGGCGGGCACGTGGCTCGGCGAGCACACGTCGTGGCGGTGGACGTTCGCGGCCGTCGCGGTGCTCTCGCTCGTGGTGACGTTCGTGGTCCTGGCGCTCTTCCCGACGATGGCGCCGTCCGAGGGCGGCGCCAGCCGCGCGCCGCACCCGAGCCGACGCCGTTTCCTCTTCCAGATGGTCACGACCGGCCTCGTGCTGACGGGCGCCTTCGGCGTCATCACGTTCGTCACGCAGTACTTCATCGAGGTCACCGGGTTCGAGCAGTCGGACATGGCCCGGCTGCTGCTGCTGCAGGGCGCGGCCGGGGTGGTGGGCACGATCGTGGTGGGCCGGTTCATCGACGCCCGCCCGGTGGCGGTGCTGCTCGTCGCGCTCGCCGTGCTCACCGTCGCACTCGTGAGCCTGTGGGCGTTCGGCGCGCACCCCGTCGCGGCGGTGGCGTCGCTGGCGCTGTTCGGGTTCTCGTTCTCGTGCGTGCCGCCCGCACTGTCCCACCGCGTGATGCTCGTGGCGCCCGGGTCGACCAACATGGGGGTGGCGATCTCGTCGTCCATGTTCAACGTGGGTATCGCGGCCGGATCGGGCCTGGGCGCGGCCCTCGTCGCCGCCGTCGGCGTGCACGTCGTGCCGCTCGCGAGCGCCGTCGTCGTGCTCCTGGCGCTGCTCGTCGCCCTCGCCGAGGAGCGCTTCAGCCCGGCCCTGCCGGGCGCGCGCTGACAGGATGGCGTGCGTGACCCTCCCGTCCGACGACGACCGCTGCCCCTGCGGCTCCGGCGACACCTACGGCGCGTGCTGCGGCCCGCTGCTGGCCGGCGACCGGCTCGCTCCCACCGCGGAGGCGCTGATGCGCTCGCGCTACACCGCGTTCGCCGTCGGCGACCCCGCCTACCTGCGCGCCACATGGCACCCGCGCACGCGGCCGCGGTCGCTGGAGCTCGACGACGACCAGCGGTGGCGGCGCCTCGTCGTGCTCGCCACCCACGCGGGCGGCCCGTTCGACGACGGCGGCGAGGTGGAGTTCGTCGCGCAGTACGTGCAGGCGGCCTCGGGTGACCGTGGCCGACTGCACGAGGTGAGCCGGTTCGTCCGTGAGGACGGGCGCTGGTTCTACGTGGACGGCGACCTGTCGGCCTGACGCGACCCCGTCTCGGGCAGACCGTCGGTCGCCTCGGGGTGCACGTCGGCGACGTGCAGGTCCACGGTGACGAGGCGGGCGTCGAAGTCGGCACCGAGCGCGGAGGACACGGCGTCCGCGGCCACACCTCGCGCCAGCTCCGCGATGTCGGCGATGCGGCCGCCGAACCGCACGCTCAGCACGATCATGACGGCCTCCAGCTCGCCGGCGACGGCGTCCTGCGCCGGAGGGCCCACGACGCACCGGACGTCGACGACGCGGATCTCGCCCTCGGGGTCGTCGAGCGCAGCCCGCACCCGGGCCACCAGCAGCGGCGTCGCGAGGGCGAACCGTCCACCGGCGTGCCGGCCGGCCACATGGGCGGACGGTCGCACCACGCGCAGCACGCGAGCCAGCACCGACTCGCGGGCCCGCACCCACCCCTCGTCGGTCAGCTCGCGCAGGCCCGCGGCGGCGCGGGTGAGCACGTGATCCTGGTCCCCGTCCGGGGTCACCGCCATGGCTCCAGCCTCCTCCCGAGGTTCATGCGTGCGCGGTGCACGGCCCCCCGCACGGCCCCGACCGTGGTGGCCTGGACGCGCGCGACGTCCGCGTAGGGCATTCTCTCCACCTCCGCCAGGATCCAGCAGGCCCGCTGCAGGTCCGGCAGGTCGGCCAGCGCGATCTCCAGCGCCTCCAGCAGGTCGTGCGCCTGCGCGGCGGCGGCGGGGTCGTTCGCACGGTCGGCCGCCCCGCCGACGGCCACCTCCCGGGGCAGCTCCTGCTCCGGGTGCCGCGTCATGTCCCGCATCCGCCGGCGCACGGTGTGCGTGAGGATGCCGAAGAGCCAGGTGCGCACGGTCGACTCACCGCGAAACCTCCCCATCGACGTCAGAGCGCTCGCCAGGGCGTCCTGCATGCAGTCCTCCGCCATGCCGTCGTCGCGCAGCATCCGCCGGGCGTACCGGTACATCGCGGTGCCGTGACGTGCGGCGAGCTCGCCGAACGCCTCCTTGTCCCCGAGCCGTGCCCGGCGGACGAGCTCGGAGTCGTCCACGGCCCGCGCGTCGTCCGCCGGTGAGGGCGCGACCTCCGCCCGAGTGTGATGTACATCACACTCCTCGAGGCGTGACGAACGGTGGGCAGCGGGCACTCATCCAGTGTCGGAAGAAACTGTCGAGGGTGCGCGACGAACGCACCGGCACCTAGCACGGAGGCAGAAATGGCCGAGAGCACGTCACAGACGAGCCAGCAGCCGAGCCCGTCGCAGCCCCGCACGGGCGGTGTCGACGACGCGAACCCGCGCCCGCGCGCCTCCGACAGGGGCGGGCGGACCCCGCTGAGCACGGAGTACGGCACCACGACCATCGCCGACAACGTCGTCAGCAAGATCGCCGGCATCGCCGCCCGCGACGTCACCGGCGTGCACGATGTGGGCGGCGGGGCGGCCCGCGCGTTCGGTGCCATCCGGGAGCGGATCCCCGGCGGCTCCACCAACTACGCGCAGGGCGTGAACGTGGAGGTCGGCGCGTCGGAGGCCGCCGTCGACGTCGAGATCGTGGCCGAGTACGGCGTCGCGATCGCGGACGTCGCCGAGGCCGTCCGCCGCAACGTCATCTCCTCGATCGAACGGATGACGGCACTGAGGGTCATCGAGGTCAACGTCGGGGTCAACGACGTGTGGCTGCCCGGGGACGACGACGACGCGTCGGACGCTCAGCCGTCCCGGGTGCAATGAACTTGCAGGCGTCGGACGACGCGACGTCCGGGTCGGCCGCAGGGCTGGTCCGCGACGCAGCTCTGGCGGTCCCGGGCGTGGCCACGCTCAGCAGCGGCTTGTTCGGTGAGATCGCCACCTACCTGCCGGGCGGCCGGGTTCCCGGGGTGCGGTTCAGCGACGACGGCGTGCACGTGCACATCGTCGTCACCGCGGCCGGCGTGCAGGACCTGCCCGGCGTGGCAGGGGCGGTGCACGAGGCCGTCCGGTCCGTCCTGCTCGTCGTCCCGGACGAGGCCCGGTTCGACGCGCCGGCCTCGGGACCCACGACACCCGTGGTCGTGCACGTGGACGACGTCGAGGCCACCGGGCAGCCCGGTGGCGCGGAGGTCCCGGAGGACGGGACGAGGAAGGACGAGTCATGAACAACCTCACCGCGGTCGGCCTGCTGGCGGGCCTCCTGCTCGCCGTCGCCGTGACCACCGGCGGGTTCCTGGGCTTTCTGCTCGCGATCGTGCTCGGCGTCGTGGGACTGACGGTCGGCGCCCACCTCGACGGGCGGGTGGACCTCGGCGCGCTGCTGGGGGGTCGCCGCCGTGGCTGATCCCGACACCGCCGCCGGCACCCGGACCGAGGTCGCCGGCCGGGTCACGGTCGCCGACCGCGTCGTGGTCAAGGTGGCCCAGCAGGCCGCGGCGGGCGCCTCCACGCCGGTCCGCGGAGGCCTGGCGGGCACGGACCTGCCCCACGTGGACGTCGAGCTCGCGGGCACGCGCGCCCGGGTCCGCGCCCACGTCGCGTCCACTTGGCCGGAGCCGGCCGGGGACGTCGCGGCCCGGGTGCGCGACGCGCTGCGGGACGAGCTGGAGCGGCTGGTGGGCGTGCACGTGGACGACCTCGTGGTGACGGTCGCCGACGTCCGACCGCCCGCTGACGAGGGCAGGAGGGTGCGATGACGACGACGACCGGGACGGGCGGGGCACGCGGCACGGGTGCGCCGGTGCCCGCCGCGCCGGGACACCGCTCGGGGACGTCGGCGCGCGCCGCGGGCGTCGTGGTGGCGGTCTTGCTGATCGCCTGCGGTGTGGTGGCAGCGCAGGAGGCGCTCGCCGCGCAGTCGCTCGCAGGGCTCACCCCCGCGGACGGGTGGGTGCGCCAGGCGGTCGGCGCGATCGAGGGGTCGACGCTCGGCGCGGCGGCGATCGTCGCCGGGGCCGTCGCTGCCGTGGTCGGGATCATGGTGCTCGTCGCGGCCTGGCGTGACAGCCCCCGGCCCGCACGGCTCCGCGACGCCCCCGCCGTCGAGCTCCACGCGCAGGACGTGGCGCGGTTGTCGTCGGCCGCGGCGCAGGACGTGGACGGCGTGCTCGCCGCCGCGTCGACGGCGTCGCGGCGCGCGGTGGTGGTCCGCGTCACCGCCACCGGCGACCCGAACGTGCCCGGCGAGGTGGCGGAAGCCGTGAAAGCGCGCCTCGCGGCGGTGGAACCCACCCCGCAGGTCCGGGTGCGGGCCACGAGCACGGGAGGTGCGGCATGAGAGGGCGACGGCACGTGGTGGGCGCGGACCGAGCGCTGCTGACGCTGCTCGGGCTGGTGCTCCTGGTCGCCGGCGTGGGCCTGGTGGCGCTCGCGTCCGGCTGGGTGCCGGCCGGTGCGGGGATGCCCGGTCCGGGTGAGGAGGTCGCCGTGC
>NZ_JBHXAW010000083.1:0-15291 GCF_042726645.1 Isoptericola sp. NPDC060257 | reverse complement strand
GACCTGCCTGAGCCGCATCGCACCCTCCACCTCGCCGTGGTTCGAAAACGATTTCCAGCGCCCGACTCTGGCAGCGGCCCGGGAAAGCGTCAAGCCCCCGTCTCTCCTGGTGAGAGACGGGGGCCTGCGAGGCGGCGACGGCCGAGCGTCAGGCGAAGGCCGAGACCCCGGTGATGTCGCGGCCGACGATGAGCGCCTGCATCGACTCGGTGCCCTCGTAGGTGTGCAGGGCCTCGAGGTCGGCGAAGTGCCGCGCGACGCGGTTGCCGAGCAGGATGCCGTTGCCGCCGAGCATGTCGCGGGCGATCGACGCGACCTCGCGGGCCTGCCGCGTCGTCGTGTACTTCGCGAGCGACGCCTGCTCGCCGGTGAGCGTGCCGGCGTCCGCCAGGCGCGTGATCTGCGCGACGAGCAGCTGCATCTGGGTGACGAGCGAGAGCATGCGGGTGAGCCGCTCCTGCACCATCTGGTTCTTGGCCAGCGGGCGGCCGAACTGGATGCGCTGGGTCGAGTACGCGGCGGCCGCCTCGTAGCAGGCGACGGCGTGCCCGACCGCGGACCACGCGACGGCGAGGCGGGTGGCGAAGAGGACTGCGGCGGTCGCCTTGAACGACGTCGCGCCGGGCAGGGCCGCGCTCGCGGGGACGAACACGTCGTCGAGCACGATGTGCGCCTGCCAGATGGCGCGCAGCGAGACCTTGCCCTCGATCGTCGTGGCGGTGTAGCCGGGCGCGTCCTGCGGGACGATGAAGCCGTGCACCTGGTTGTCGCCGTCGTCGCCGACGAGGCGGGCCCAGACGACCGTGATGTCGCCGCACGAGCCGAAGCCGATCCACTTCTTCTCGCCGTCGAGGACGTAGCCCTCGACCCCGTCGCGCGTCTCCTTGCGGGCCGTGGTCTCCAGCGAGACGGAGTCCGAGCCGTGGGTGGGCTCGGTGAGCGCGAACGCGCCGAGGATCTCCCCGCGCGCCATCGGCTCGGCGTACTGCTCGACCTGCTCGGGCGAGCCGTGCATGACGATCGACCGCAGCGCGAGGCCGCCCTGGACGCCGCAGATCGTGGCGACGGAGCCGTCGCCGCGCGACATCTCCATGCTGGCCAGCCCTTCGGCCATGAACGAGATCGACGGGCGGCCGGGGACGTCGACGCCGTCGCGCAGGAAGTCGCGCTCGGCGAGCTTCTTCACGAGGTCGAACGGCACCTCGGCCCGCTCCCAGTAGCCGTCGATGACGGGCAGCACGTCCTCCTGCACGAACTCGCGGACGGCGAGCTGGTGGGCGCGCTCCTCGGGCGTCACGTCGGCGAAGGCGCCCACGTAGTCGAGGTCCAGCGGCTGCGAGACGTCGTAGTCGGGGGCGGTCACGCCGGGCATGACGGGGACATCACGGGACGGGCTGCGGGTCATCGACGACCTCTCTCTGCGCGGGGGTCCGGCGTTCCGGGCCCGGTGAGGAGTGTGGACCGGCGCCGTCCGAGGCTGGTGGTGGCCGGCGCCGGTCCTCCTCCATCGTCACCCGCGACCGGGTCTCACGTCAAGCGATACTCCGTCTCAGCGTCTTCGTCGAGATCGTACGGCCGGCGGCGAGGTAGTACCGCACCGGCCAGGCGGCCCTCGGGTCACACTGTGACCATGGCGACGACCAGCGCAGGCCTCCTGCTCTACCGCACCACGGACGACGGCGGCCTCGAGGTGCTGCTCGGGCACATGGGCGGGCCGTTCTGGGCGCGCAAGGACGAGGGCGCGTGGACGGTGCTCAAGGGCGAGCTCGAGCCGGACGAGGAGCCGCACGCCGCCGCGCTGCGCGAGGCGGCGGAGGAGCTCGGGCTGCCGCTCCCCGCGCCGTCGTCCCCCGACGTCGACCTCGGCGAGGTACGGCAGCGGTCCGGCAAGCGCGTCCTCGCCTGGGCCCGCGAGTGGCCCGCGCCGGGGCCGGACCTGGACCAGGTCCGCAGCAACACGGTCGAGATCGAGTGGCCCCCGCGGTCGGGGAAGCGGATCGAGGTGCCCGAGATCGACCGGGTCGCCTGGCTCTCCCCCGACGACGCCCGCCGCCTCGTCGTCAGCGCGCAGGCCGCGCTCGTCGACCGGCTGGAGTCCGCGCTCGGCCGCTGACACCTCGCCCACCCACCTTCCAGCAAGCGATCCGTCGTGGAAAGCGACCGGTTCCCGCGACGGATCGCTTGCTGGAAGGTCGTGGGGCTACCCGGTGAACGTCAGCCAGAGCAGCGCGACGTTCAGCGCCACGATGACCGCGGCCACGGCCCACGCCGCGACCTGGGTGCCGAGGCCGTTGCGGAAGCCGCCGAGCAGGCCGGCGTCGCGCGTGATGCGCACCAACGGGATCATCGCGAACGGGATGCCGAAGCTGAGCACCACCTGGCTCACGACCAGCAGCCACGTGGGCGACACCCCCGTCGCGAGCAGCACGATCGCGGGCACGAGGGTGACCAGCCGCCGGGCGAGCAGCGAGACGCGCACGTGCAGCAGACCGGACATGATCTCCGCGCCGGCGTAGGCGCCCACCGACGTCGACGCCAGCCCCGACGCGAGCAGCCCCACCCCGAACAGCACCGCGACGGCGGGCCCGAGCGACGACTCGATGGCCGCGTGCGCGCCCTCGATCGAGTCGGTCCCGGTGCGGCCGGGCAGGTTGGCCGCGGCGAGCAGGAGCATCGCGATGTTCACGCTGCCGGCGAGCACGAGCGCGGCGACGACGTCCCAGCGCGTGGCGGTGAGCAGGCGCCGGACCACCGGCGGCGACGGCGGCCGCGGCACGGCGACGTCGTCCTCCCTCGCGTCGTCGCCCTCCACGAGATCGCGCCCCTCGGTCCCGGCGGCCAGGGCGTGGCGGCGCTCGACGCGGGCGTCGTGCCGCACCCGGTCGCGGGCGAGCGAGGAGTGCAGGTAGATCGCGTGCGGCATCACCGTGGCCCCGAGCATGGACGCGGCGAGCAGCACCGACTCCGGGCCGTCGAGGCGCGGCACCAGGCCGCCGAGCACCGCGCCCAGGTCCGGGGGCGCGAAGAACAGGCCCGCGCAGAACCCGACGGTGAGGACGGCGAGCATCGACGTCACGACCGTCTCGAAGACGCGCTGCCCGCGGCGCTGCTGCACGGTGAGCACCAGCATGGACACGACGCCGGTGATGAGGCCGCCGAGCACGAGCGGCACGCCGAACAGCAGGTGCAGCGCGATGGCGCCGCCGATCACCTCGGCGACGTCGGTGGCCATCGCGACCACCTCCGCCTGCGCCCAGTAGGCGATCCGGCCGCGCCGGGAGAGGCGCTCGCCCAGCACCTCGGGCAGCGAGCGCCCGGTGACCACGCCGAGCTTGGCCGACAGGTACTGCACCAGCACGGCCATGACGTTGGCGACGACCAGCACCCACACCAGCAGGTACCCGAACCGCGCCCCCGCCGTGAGGTTCGCCGCGACGTTCCCCGGGTCCACGTACGCGATCGCCGCGACGAACGCCGGCCCGAGCAGGGTCACCAGGCGCGCGGGGCGCACCCCCTGGGCGGGTCGGTCGAGGGTCGGTCGGCTCATGCGGTCCTCCGTGGGCCAGGCGTCAAAGGTTTCGGGTATCCGAAACCTTAGACGTCCGAACCCGCATCACGCATCTCCCAGGCGGCTCCGGGGCGGCGACGGGCCCTGTCTGTCACCATGTCGGGCGTGCCATCCACGCAGACCGCTGCCGCGCGGAACACCCCCGGCCCCCTCGGCGCCGTGCTGAGGTCCCGGTGGCTGCTGGCGCTCGGCTTCGTGGCCGTGCACGCCTGGGTGGTCGGGCAGGCCATCACCTGGGGCTACACGATCTACGGCGACGTCACGCTGTACGAGTGGTGGGCCCGCCACGGGCTCGACACCGGGCAGTGGCCGGTCCTCGACTACGACTGGGTGTACCCCGCGGGGGCGCTCGTGCCGGTCACGCTGCCCGCGCTCGTGACCGACGGCCTGCTGGGCTACGAGATCGTCTGGACGGCGATGGTCGTGGCGCTGAACGCCGTCGCCACGGTGGTGCTGGTGCGCTGCGCGCCGCGCGGGGTGCGGGGCGCCTGGTGGTGGCTCGCGTTCCTGCTCGCCCTCGGCCCGATCTTCCTGGGCCGGCTGGACGGCGTCGTCGCGCCGCTCATCCTGATCTCCCTGGCGGTCGCGGCACGCCGCCCGACGCTCGCGACGGCGGTCGCCACCGCGGGCGCGTGGATCAAGATCGCCCCGGGGGCCGTGGTCGTCGCGCTGGCCGCGACCCGCGCCCGCTGGCACGACCTGCTGCGGCAGGTGGTGGTGCCGGGCGCCGCGGTGAGCCTCGTCGTCGTCGGGCTCGCCCTCGCGGGCGGGGCCGGGGAGCGCGCGTTCAGCGTGTTCGGCCAGCAGGAGGCGCGCACGCTCCAGGCGGAGTCGGTCTTCGCCACCTGGTTCAGCGTGGCGCGGCTGTGGGACCCGTCGGTGCGGATCGAGTACAACGACGTGATCTTCACCTACGAGGTGCAGGGCACCGCCGCCCGGCAGGTCGCGTCCCTGCTCGACTGGCTCCTGCCGGTCGCGGTGCTGCTCATCGCCGCCCTCACGTGGTGGACGGCGCGCCGCCGGCCCGACCACGCGGCCGACGTCCTGCTGCTCAGCACGGCCGCCCTGCTCCTGTCGCTCATCGTGTTCAACAAGGTGGGCTCGCCGCAGTTCGTGGCGTGGATCGGGCCGCCGCTGGCCGCCGCGATCGCCCTGGCCGGCCCCGGCACGCGGCGACTGTGGTGGCCGCCCGCCGTCGGCGTGCTCCTGGCCGCGCTGGGCACGCAGATCGTCTACCCGGTGGCGTACGGCGAGTTCCTCGGCGGGCAGCCCGCGATGGTCGTCGTCGAGGGGCTGCGGAACCTGGCGCTCGTCGTGCTGCTCGTCGGGGCGGTGTGGCGGATCGTGCAGCTCGGGCTCGACGGCGTGCGGGACGGCGTGCAGAGCGGCGTCGACCGCGACGCGCCCGCCTGAGCGAGGCGTTCACCGGCGGGTCGACACCCGTTCACCCCCGGCTCCCCCGACGGCCATCCGTCCTCCCTACGGTCACCCCGACGGCGCGCTCCGCGCGCGCCCCCGGCCCCGGAGGACCCCTTGCGCACACCGCTCCCCCGCACCCCGCGACTCGCGCCCGCCCCGCGTCGCGCCGTCGTCGCCGGCTGCGCCACCGCCCTCGCCGTCGCGCTGGCCGTGCCCGTCGCGCTCACCGCCTCGGCGCACCGCGACGCAGGGAGCGGCCACGCGACGCCGAGCGCCGGCGTCGTCGCCGACCCGGCCGAGCTGTCGGCCGACGACGCCCGCATCGCCCTGTCTCCCCTCGGCTCGTACGCCACGGGCGTGTTCGACGAGTCGGCGGCGGAGATCGTCGCGTACCACGCGCGCTCGGAGCGCCTCTTCTCGGTGAACGCGCAGGCGGGCGAGGTGACCGTGCTCGACGTCGCGCGCCCGTCGTCGCCCCGCAAGCTCTTCGCGCTCGAGACGACGGGCGTCCGCGCCGCGGACGGCTCGACCGTGCCGGACGGCGCGGTCGCGAACTCGGTCGCCGTGCGCCCGGACGGGCTCGGCGTCGTCGCGGTCGAGTCGCCCGACAAGGTCTCCGACGGCTGGCTGGTGCTGTTCGACGCCGCCGGGGACGGCGGGGCGCTCGGCGCGTGGCGCGTGGGCGCGCTGCCCGACATGGTGACGATCACGCCCGACGGCCGCAACGCCGTCGTCGCGAACGAGGGTGAGCCCGCCGACGACTTCTCCGTCGACCCCGAGGGCTCGGTGTCCGTCGTCGACCTGCCCCGCCGGCTCACCGGCAAGCACGCCGGCACGGTCGCGCAGTCCGCCGTGCGCACGGCGACGTTCCACGACTTCGAGGGCGACGCGCTGCCGGACGGCGTGCGCGTCTTCGGGCCGGACGTCGCAGGGCCCGACGGGTCGCTGGAGCACCGCGTCTCGCGCAACCTCGAGCCGGAGTACGTGACCGTGTCGAAGGACTCCCGCACCGCGTACGTGGCGCTGCAGGAGGCGAACGCCGTCGCCGAGGTCGACCTGCGCAGCGCCCGCACCACCGACCTGTGGTCGCTCGGCAGCAAGGACCACTCGCTGCCCGACCAGGGCATCGACCCGTCGGACAAGGACGGCGTCGCCGCCGTGCGCGAGGTCCCCGTCCGGGGGCTGTACATGCCCGACGGGATCGCGTCGTACACCTCGCGCGGCCAGACGTACCTCGTCACCGCGAACGAGGGCGACGCCCGCGAGTGGGGCGACTACGTCGAGCCCGCGCGGGTCAAGGACCTGGGCGACGACGGCCTCGCGCCGGTGTGCGAGGACTCTCCCGCCGCCGGCCTGCTCGGCGACGCCGACCTGGGGCGTCTCAACGTCACCACCGCCTCCGGGCTGCGCGCCGACGGCTCGTGCTACGAGGAGCTGTACGCGTTCGGCGGCCGGTCCTTCTCCGTGTGGACCACCGACGGTGAGCTCGTCTTCGACTCGGGCGACGAGTTCGAGCGTGCGACCGCCGAGGCGCTGGGCGCCGCGTTCAACACCAACCACACCGAGACGAAGCGCGACGGCCGCAGCGACGACAAGGGCCCCGAGCCGGAGAACCTCGTGATCGGCGAGGTGTCGGGCCGCACCTACGCCTTCGTCGGGCTGGAGCGCGCGGGCGGCGTCATGGTCTACGACATCACGCGGCCGCAGCGGTCCGAGCTCGTCACCTACGTCTCGAACCGCGACTACTCCGTGTCGGTCGAGGACGCTATCGACGACGGCGCCGACCCGGCCGCCACGCTCGCCGGAGCCGGCGACCTCGGCCCCGAGGGGCTGGCGTTCGTGCCCGCGGCCGACTCCCCCACGCACCGGCCGCTGCTCGCCGTCGCGAACGAGGTGTCCGGCACGACGACGCTCTTCCAGGTGGACCGGCTCGTCGGCCGCCGCTGACGCGCTCCGCCGGAAGGACCCGCGGGACGGGGCCCGGGCGCGCGGGTACCGTAACGCCCATGACCCTGTCCCGCTACCTCGACGAGTGCGCGATCCGCGCCGCGGCCGTGCTCGGCCACGGCGTCGAGGCGAGCATCAGCCTGCGCGAGCACGGCATCTCGCTGCGCGCCGGAAGCAGCACCCACGGCGCGGGCCGCTGCGACCAGGCCGAGGCGCGCGCCGACACCGGGCCCTGCATCGACGCGATGCGGCGGGGCACCGTGCTGACCACGAGGCTCGCCGACACGGTGCCCGGCTGGGAGGCCTGGCAGGCGGCCGCGCAGGGCGAGGGGTTCGTCCAGGCCCTCGCCGTCCCGGCCGAGGTGGGACCCGGCGTCCGGGTGGCGATCAACGTGTACAGCCGCACGCCCGGGGACTGGCCCGCCGGCCTGGTCGACGCCGCCGTGGGGCACGCCGCGCTCACGGCCGACGCCGTGCGCCTGCAGCTCCAGTTCGCCGACCTCGGCGACGCCGTCGCGGGCCTGTACCGCACCATGTCCGACCGGGCGACGGTCGAGCAGGCGGTGGGCGCGATCATGGCCTCGAACGACTGCCCCGAGGACGAGGCACGCACCACGCTGCGGACGTCGGCGGACCGCCGCGGGCTCAGCGAGCGCGAGGTCGCCGAGGCGATCGTGCGGACCCTGGTCCTCGGCGGCGAGGGCGACACCATCGGCGACCTCGACCGCTGAGCCCGGCGTCGCGGTCCGTGTGCATCGGCCATCGGTGCCACACTGGCCGGGAGGCGACAGGACGGAGCGATCGGTGAACACCTCCGAGCTGCTGGGTCTGCTCGCGCGGACCCTGGCCGGCCTCGACGCCGACGAGACGGTCGCGGCGCGGATGTGCCAGGCGTGCACCACGATCCTCGGGGCACAGGGCGGAAGCCTCACGCTCGCCACCATGGCAGGCGAACAGGTCACCGTGACCAGCACGGACGCCGTCGCGGCGCAGGTCGAGAGCCTCCAGGAGCTGCTCGGCGAGGGCCCCGGGCGGCGGGCGTTCGAGGACGACGCGATCGTCACCGCACCCCTGGGCGCCGCGCCGGGCGACGACCCGTTCCCCGTCTTCTCCCAGCTCGCCGGCGAGACCGCCGGCGACGGCACGTGGTTCGGCATCCCCATGCGGGTCGGCGGACAGCCGGTCGGCGTGCTGGGGCTCGTCGTCGGGCCGGGGAACGTGCTGGCCCGGGACGACGAGGACGCGCAGTTCCTCGCGGACGCGATCGGCACCGCCGTCCTCGGCGAGATCGAGCAGGTCGGCTGGGGCGCGCGCGCGAGGGTCGACCAGGCCACGGGCATGGTGTCCGCGCAGCTCCGCGTCCAGCCGCACGACGCCCTCGCCGTCCTGCGCGCGCACGCGTTCGGGCGGGGCAGCACGCTCGAGGACGTCGCGGAGGACGTCGTGGCACGGCGGCTCAGCTTCGCCGACGAGGCCGGGCCCGTCGAGACCCGCCGCACCGACGACTGAGCCCGACCGGGATCTCGCGGGCGGTCAGTCGCGCCGCAGCACGCGGTCGATCGCCGCGCGGCGGTCGACGTCGCGGCGGTGGGCGACGTCGACGACGGCCCGCGCCAGGTCGCGCACGGCCACGTTGTGGTCGTTGGAGACCCTGCGCATCAGGTCGAAGGCGCCGTCGATCTCGACGTCGTAGACGACGGCGAGCACGCCCTTCGCCTGCTCGATGACGCCGCGGGTCGTCGCGGCCGCCCGGATGTCCTCGGAAGCCCGCGCGCCGGCCCGCTCCGCGACGTCGGAGGTCAGGTCGAGGAAGTAGCCCGCCGCCTCGTCGCGGTGCTGGTCGTCCCCCGCGCTGCCCACGACGGCGACCGTGAGCTCGCGGCGCCGGGCCGTCACGATCCGGTGCACGCTCGAGAACGCCCCCGTCGCGAGCGCCGTCCCGAGGGCGGCGCGGACGTCGTCGCGGTCCTCCGCGTGGGTGTGGGCGAGGACGAGGTCGGTGGTGGGCACCACCTCGTGCGGCTCGAAGCCGTGCAGGCGGAAGACCGCCTCCGACCAGGTCCATCGGTCGGAGGACAGGTCGAGGCGGAAGGAGCCCACCAGGCGTGGGGCACGGAGGCCCGAGGGCTCACCGGTCACGATGGTGTCCACGGGCACGGTCGCCTCCGACACTGCTCAGAGCGGACCGGCCACTGCTTGACCGGCGGTACGACTCTAGCAAGCGGACCGCCCCCGGCTCACGGCGCGGGGGCGTCGTGCTCCTGCGCGTAGCGGCGGAACCAGTCGCGCGCGAAGCGGCCCGAGGCGAGGCCGTAGTCGAGGGTGGCGCGCTGGAACGCGAACACGTCGGCGAGCTCGTCGGGGACCTCCTGCCCGGCGAGCTGCTCCTCGAGCGCCTCCAGCCGCGCGACGTCCTGCTCGACGCGCGCCGTCAGCCGTGGCAGGACGGCGGCCCGCTCGTCCGGCGCGAGCAGGCCGAGGAAGAACAGACGCGGGAGGACGGCGGCCTCCGTGTCGGGCCCGGTCACCGGGCCGGTCAGCCAGGCACGGAAGTCCGCACGGCCGGCGTCCGTGACGCGATAGGTCTTGCGGCCCCGCGCCCCCGGGGCGACGTCGGCGACCTCGATGAGACCGCCGGTCAGCAGCGTCTCCAGCGCGCGCCGGATGCTGCCCGAGCTGGCGCTGTAGAACAGCGAGACCGACGCCTCGAAGTGCTTCACCAGGTCGTACAGGCTGGCCGGCCGCAGCAGGAGCAGCCCGAGGATCACGTGCGCCATGGTCCGACCCTAGACCGTTGACCCTCATAGACCTGTCTAGTAGACATGTCTATGAGACTTATCATCGAAGGAGGGCCCATGAGCACGTCACGCGAGATCGACCGCCTGAGGGCGGGGCTGGACCGGATCGCCCGACGGCGCCCGTCGATGCCACCGCCCCAGGTGCTGGTCGTCGCGCCGGGGCTCGAGCTGGAGTCGGGCGGGTCCCAGCCGTTCCACGCGGCCAGCGTCGGCAAGGTCATGACCGCCACGCTCGTCGCGCTGCTCGTCGAGCAGGGCCGGCTCGGGTTCGACACCCCGGTGGGGAAGGTGCTCCCGGGGAGCGACCTCGACGGCCTGCCGGCCGCCCCAGGCGTCGACGTGGGCACCGACGTCACCGTGGAGCACCTGCTCACCCACACCAGCGGGCTGCCCGACCTCTTCGAGCCGTCGGGCGTCCACGAGACGACCTACTCCATCGAGGTCACGGCCGGGCGTCCCGACCGGCGGTGGACCCCCGCGACGCTGCTCGACGAGGTGCGCGGCCATGCCGCCGTCGGGCGTCCGGGCGAGCGGTTCCGCTACGGCGACCCGGGCTTCGTCCTGCTCGGCCGGGTCGTGGAGGAGGTCACCGGGGGCCGGTTCAACGACGTCCTGCGCGAGCGGGTCCTCGCTCCCGCCGGGATGGAGCGCAGCTCCACCCCGTACACCGACGCCCGCACGCCCGACGACCTCGCCGACCTCGACGTCGCGCCGTTCTGGATCGGTGACCACGAGCTCAGCCGCGCCCTGAGCATGAGCCTCGACTGGGCCGGCGGCGGCATCGTCGCCCCGCCGTCGGACCTCGTCGCCTTCCAGCGCACCCTGCACGGCGGCCGCCTCGTCTCCCCCGCGACCCTGGCCTGGATGAGCCGGCCGCGGCACCGCATGCGCCGCGGGATCCACTACGGGGCGGGCACCGTCACCGTCCGGTTCGGCGAGTTCACACCGCCGTTCCTGCGCGGGCTGCCCGAGCCCGTCGGCGGCCTCGGGCACTTCGCTACCCACCTGTTCTTCTACCCGCGCCAGGACGCCCACGTGGTGCTCAACTTCCACGCCTACCGGCGCATGAACCAGTCGTTCATGACGCACGCCCGGATCGCCAGACTCCTCGCCCGTCGCTGAGCGCGGTCAGCCGCTACCTTCGTGCCATGTCGTGGACGGGCAGACGTCGCAGTGCGCTCGCCGTCTGCGTCGTGGCCGCGACGACAGTGCTCACCGGGTGCGGCAGCCTGGCCGATGCGTTCCGCCCCACCGCGTACTGCAGCCCGGACGACCCGGTCGTGACTCCCACGTCGGCCGCCCCGGGCGAGGAGCTGCACATCGAGATCTCGGGCGTCGGCCGGCATCCCGAGTGCTCGTCGACGTTGCCGGCGGGTGCCCGCTACGGGATCTCGATCACGTCGGAGGTCTCGTGGACGAGCACCGAGGACGACGGAGGCCAGTACTACGGCGCGGAGCTGGCGGTCCTCGACCCGGACGACGCCGGGGCGGCTGCGGGCACGGTCCGCGTTCCGGACGACGCACCTGCCGGACCGGCCACGATCTCCGTGGACCTCCAGTACGCCAGGACGCTCTGCGAGATCCTTCCCGACGCGTCCTGCGCGCCCCCTCCGTCCGCGCTCGTCGAGGTTGTCGACTGAAGACCCTCCCACACAAGGCGGGCGATGACTCCGCGCCATCGTGACGGTCCACCACCTATGACCAGAGTGGTGGGCGACATCTCGATCTCGTTGGACGGGTTCGTCACCGGGCCGAACCCGGGACCCGAGAACGGCCTCGGCGACGGCGGCGAGGCCCTGCACACGTGGGCGTTCAGCGACGACCCGGTGGACCGGGAGCAGCTGCGCTCCGCCACGGCGAGCAGCGGCGCGGTCGTGCTGGGGCGGAACCTGTTCGACGTCGTCGACGGGCCGCAGGGCTGGGACGACGAGGTGGGCTACGGCGCCCGCGAGGTCGGCCGGCCGCCGTTCTTCGTCGTCACGAGCGACCCGCCCGTACGTACGCGGCTCGCGTTCTGGACGTTCGTCACCACCGGCCTGCGCGACGCCGTCGCGCAGGCCCGTGAGGCGGCGGAGTCCGGCGACGGGGACCGGGACGTCGTCCTCATGGGCGGCGGCGCGACCGTCGGTTCCGCGCTGGACGCGGGCCTGCTCGACGTCCTCGTCCTGCACCTCTCCCCCGTCGTCCTCGGCGACGGGACGCCGCTCTTCGTGGGCGGCCACCGCCACGCCCTGGTGCAGCGCAGCGCGACGCCGTCGACGACGGCGGTGCACGTGGTCTACGACGTCGTCCGCTGAGCGTCGCTCAGCACGAGCCCGTCGAGCGCGCGGCGCAGCGCGTCCGTGTCCGGGCCGGGCACGAAGGCGGGGATGCGCAGGAAGTCCTCGAGGTCGGCGCGGGAGAAGTCGGTGAGCAGGTCCGCCCGGCCGTCGCGGATCGACTCGAACACGGTGGGGCCGTGGACGAAGAGGGGGTCGGTGAGCCGGAGCCTGCCGTCCGCGGTCTGCAGGATGTTGCCGGGCCGGATGTCCGCGCCGCCCCACAGGCGGTAGCGGCGCGCGCCGGCGGCGAGGAGGTCCTCGATCCGGCGGCGCAGGTCGACGACGTCGGAGTGGTCGGCGAGGCCGGCCGTCGCGCCGGCGGGCGGCGTCGGGTCGGACGCGCTCACGATGCCGAGGGACGCGACCAGGTCCCGGGCGCGGCCCTCGTCCGCCGGGTGCAGGCGCTCCATGACGACGACGTAGCCGCGGTGGCGGAGCGGGACGACGTCGTCCACCCGCACCAGGAACGGGTTCGGCGGCCCGGAGAGGCACGCGTCCGCGAACATCCGGAACGCCGGGTCGAACGGCGTGACGCGCGCGGCGAGCGTGCCGTCCGGGGACGCGAGCACCCATGCCCAGTCGCCGGTCCCGATCTCGCGCCAGCCCGCGGACTCGAAGGCGGCGCGCGCCTCGTCCGCGGTGGTGTCGGGGGTGAACGTCGGGAGCATCGTCCCAGCATCCGTGCTGCGGGCCGTGGCGTCATGGTGTTTCTGCTGATGACGGCGCACTCCGAGCCTCGAACTTCACCCGTCGTGGCACGGCCGGGCGCGGGGTCGTCGAGCTGTCCCCGGCCCTACGATCTCGCCGTGGACGACCGAGTCGACAGGGCCCGCACGACGGCGCGCACCGGCCGCCCCTTCCCCCGCCATCGCCTGCCGATCGCCGTCGCGGCCGTCGTCGCCCTCGCCTGCGGGGTCGGCGGGTGGGCGCACTACCGGGCCGTCGGGTCGTCGCTGGTCCACGGCGACGAGCTCCGCACGGCCGCCGGCATCGGCTGCATGCCGTGGGACGGGCCGCTGCAGGTGGTCGACGCACCGGTGCTGTCGAACACGACCGGCGCCACCGTGCACGTGAGCAAGGTCGAGCCCGCCGCGACGCCCGGCCTCCGCGTGCACGAGGTGCGCGTCGTGCCGCCGTCGCCGGACGTCGTCTTCGGCACCGAGTACGACCCGGAGGGCCCTGGCTGGGAGGAGACCTCCGTGGTCGGGCCGGAGGGGATCACTCTGGAGCCCGGCGAGCGGGTGCAGCTCGCGTACGTGCTGGAGGTCGACAGGGACGGCGGCTGGTTCCCGTACAGCACGGTCACCTACGAGGTCGGCCCGTACTCCTACCGCGCGACCTCTCCCGGGGCGAACATGGTGCTCCCCACGACGAGGGCGGAGTGCTCCGAGGCGGCGATGAACCAGCTCGGCGCGGCGCCCATCCCCTGACCGGTCCGGTCAGCGGGGCGCGAGCACCTCGAGCAGCAGCACCCCGACGGTCGCCACCGCCGCGATCGCCACCACCAGGAGGGGCGACCGGCGGCCCCGCAGCAGACCCCTGACCTCCGCGACGACGACCCACACGAACAGCACCGCCGACAGCAGCCGGAACAGCACCGGCACGACCTCCGGCGACTCGACGAGCGTCTGCACGTGCCGCCACCACGTCGTCACGAACAGCCCGGCGAGGCCCGCCTGGATGAGCGCGACGCCGACCACCGCGGCAGCGCGGAGCGGGCTGGGGCCCTGCTCGTCGGGGTATCCGTCGTGGTGCGTCGTCATGCGGTGGTGGTCTCCTGGTGAGGGGCCGATCGGTGCGGGCCGGCCGATGCCCGGCCGCCGGAGGCCAAGGTACAGCGACCGCCGGTCAGGCCAGCTTCCGCCAGGTCCCCTCGGACACGACCTCGACGGCGCCGTCGTCGACCACGAACGCCGTCTCGTCGTCGACGGCGTAGGCGGGGCCGCCGAGTGCCACCGCCCAGCGCTCGGCCGCGGCCTCCGTGTTGTCGGGCAGGTCGGGGTGGCCGAGGTGCGGGAACATCGAGAAGTCGACGACGCCGAGCGTGGCGGCGTCCTCGCCGTCCGGCGGCAACCAGCCGACGAACTCCTCCCCGAGGGCCGGCGTCATGACCATGCTCCCGCCGCTCATCCCGACCCACACGGCGTCGTCCAGGGTGGGCAGCAGGTCCGCCAGGCCGGAGCGTCGCATCCAGTAGGCGAGGTAGCCGGCGTCGCCGCCCGCGGCCAGCAGGACGTCGGTCTCCCGCACCAGCGGCACCCAGCGCTCCTCGGGGATGCTCGGCAGCGCGGTCAGCTCGAGCACGCCGACCGACTTCCAGCCGAGGCCGGTCATGTGGTCCGTGGTGCCGGTGATGAAGTTCCACGCGTTCCGCCCCGGGCCGACCCACGGGTGCCCGTACAGCGCGGTCGGGATGGCGAGGGCGGTGCAGTCCGCGACCGGTCGCGGGAGCAGGTCCTCCAGCGCGCCGCGGATCGTCGCGTTCCGCACGCCTGCGGACGTCAGCAGCAGCTTCATCGTGTGCCTTCGGGTCGACGGTCGTTCTGCAGACGGCGCGGCGGCAGCGGAGTCATCGGCGCGACGACGCACGGTAGGCGGGTAATTGCCGTGACGGTCGCGGGGCGAACGCCCACGATGGGCGCATGCCGCTGCCCACGCCGACCCTGACTACCGACCGTCTGCGGCTGCGGCCGGTCGCCGACGACGACGCTGACGCCCTGTTCGCGATGCACAGCAGCGCCCACGTGCTGCGCTACTGGGACTCCCCGCCCTGGACCGACCGGGCGCGCGCCGACCGCTTCGTCGCCGTGTCCCGCAGGCTCGAGGAGGAAGGGACCGGCGCGCGCGTCGCCATCGACCGCGCCTCCGACGGCGCCTTCGTCGGCTGGTGCGGCCTGTTCGAGTGGAACCCCGACTTCCGCAGCGCGACGCTGGGCTACTGCCTCGGCGAGCAGATGTGGGGCCACGGCTACGCGACCGAGGCAGCGCGCGCCCTGCTGGGATGGGCCTTCGACACGATGCCCCTCAACCGCGTCCAGTCCGAGACCGACACCCGCAACGCGGCGTCCGCCCGCATCCTGGGAAAGCTGGGGTTCGTGCACGAAGGGACGTTGCGCGAGGACTGCGTCGTCAACGGCGACGTCTCCGACTCGTGGGTGTTCGGGCTGCTCCGGAGGGACTGGGACGCGCTCGACCAGGCGTAGTCCCGGGTGAAGTCCGCGTCCAGGTCGGCGAGGAC
>NZ_JBHXAW010000082.1:0-15313 GCF_042726645.1 Isoptericola sp. NPDC060257 | reverse complement strand
TGCTCGAGGCGCTCCTTGAAGCGGTCGGTCTCCTCGTGCAGCTCGGCGTCGCTCAGCTCCTCGAAGCTGGGCTCGAGCCGGTTGACCTGCTGGGCCAGGCTGTTGAGCTTCTTGACAATCCGGCCCTCGCCAAGACGGAGGACCTTCTCGAGGATCGCAGGCACGCAGTACTCCAGGGTCGGTGGCGCCCCGGGGATGGCCGGGACCGTGCGGCGCGACGACGGGCGACGACGGGCGGTCGGGATCGCACGTCCGCGCCGTCGCCTGGGTCACACCGGCCCCATCCTAGGCGGATCACCTGGGAGTCCGGCACGGGTTCGCGACGGACGAACGGCCCGTCGCGCCCCGTCCCGGCGCCGTGAGCGGACGTTCGGCCCGGTCCCGGCGCGAGGACCGGGCCAAACGCTCGCTCACAGCGTCTCGTGGCCGCGGCCGGAGCCGGGGGCGAGGTCGGCTGCGGCGCGGTCCGCGAGCTCCGCCCCCGCGGCGCCGTACAGGTGGAAGACGGCGTCCGCACCGTGGCGGCGCAGCTCGGCGGCGTCCTCGTCGTAGCGGGCGATCGCCGCCACCCGGCCGGCGAAGCCGACCGCGCGCAGCCGGGCCAGGGCGATGAGGTTCGCCTTGTGGAACGGCATCGCGAGCACGGCGAGGCGCACCTGTCCGGCCCGCTTGACCCGGGCCCAGAACTCGGTGTCGGTGGCGTCCGCGGGGACGACGGCGATCCCCTCGGTCCGCAGCGCCTCGACGCGGGTGCGGTCGTGCTCGACCCCCATGACCGACAGCCCGTGCACGTCGCGCAGCCGCCGGTACGTCGCCGAGCCCACCCGCCCCAGGCCGAGGACGACGGCGTCGACCCGGCCGATGTCGACCGGGCGGTCGTCGAGGTGCAGCTTGTCGACGTCCCGCCGGGGCAGGAGCGCGGTGAGGCGGGCCGCGAGCTCGACGCCGCGCCGGTTGACGATCGCCGAGACGACGAAGCTGCCGGCGACGGCGAGGGAGACGATGACCGTCCACTCCTCGTCGAGCAGGCCCGCCGTCGCGCCGAACGCGACGACGATGATGCCGAACTCGGAGAAGTTGCCGAGCGCCAGACCGGCCAGGAACGACGTCCGCCGCCGCAGCCGCATCAGCCACAGCAGCACCGCGTACCCCGCCACCTGCAGCGGCAGCAGCAGGAGCAGCAGGCCGGCCAGGGCCAGGTCGACCGGGGCCGGCATCCCGTGCAGCCCGATCTGCAGGAAGAACGCGACGAGCGCCAGGTCCTTGACCGTGAGCAGGGAGCGGGAGAGCTCGGTGGCGCGCGGGTGCCCGGCGAGCAGGGCGCCCATCACGAGGGCGCCGAGGTCGCCCGACAGCCCGACGACCTCGAACAGCCAGTAGCCGGGCACCAGGGCGACGAACGCGCCGAACAGCGCCTGCAGCTCACCGTGCCCGGCCCGGTCCCAGACCCGGCGCAGCACCCAGGCCCCGGGGACGAGGACGACGACGGCGAGCGCCCACGGGCTGGGCGGCTCCCCCGTCGAGACGGCCAGGAACGCCACGGCGATGATGTCCTGCACCACGAGCACGCCGACGGCGATGCGCCCGTACAGCGCCGTCGTGTCCGAGCGGTCCTCCAGCACCTTGACCACGAAGACCGTGGAGGAGAACGACAGCGCCAGCCCGACCAGCGCCAGGGAGCCGAGCGACTCGTCGGCGAGGAGCCGGATCCCGACGACGGCGAGCAGGCCGAGGAACCCGACGGCCACGGCGACGCTCAGCACCAGGTGCGCCGCCGTGGTGAGCCAGACCTCCGGGCGCAGCAGCGACCGGACGTCGAGCTTCAGCCCGATCGCGAACAGCAGGAGCGCCACGCCCAGCTCGGCGACGGTCTCCAGCCCGGGCAGGTCGGGGGCCCCGGCCGCCCCGAGCGCGAACCCGGCGGCGAGGAAGCCGACCAGCGGCGGCAGCCGCAGCAGCGTCGCCGCCAGCCCGCCCACGAGCGCCGCGGCGAGGTACAGCACGGCCGTGGCCATCAGCGCTCCTGACCTTCTCCGGTCCCGACCGACGCGGGCGCGCCCGACGTCGTGGCGCCGATCCTACGAGCGGCGGGCGCCCGGCGCCCTACGCCGCGCGCACGGCCCCGGCCAGTGCGGGCGCGAGGTCGCCGACCGGCGCGACCGCCGTCGTCCCGAGCCCGAGCCAGCTCGCGAGCACGGCGAGCTCGGCGCCGAGCGCCGCCGCCGTGCCGGAGCCGGCGTGGGCGGTGGGGTGCACCGCCTGGACGCGCAGGACGCCCGCCTGCCGGTCGGCCTTGAGGTCGACGAACGCCGTGATCGCGTCGCCCTCGAGGAACGGCAGCACGTAGTACCCGAGCACCCGCTGCGGCGCGGGCACGTAGATCTCGATCCGGTAGTACACGTCGAAGAGCGCCTCGAGGCGCCGCCGCTCCCAGACGACCGGGTCGAACGGGCTGAGCAGCGTGCGCGCCTGCGCCCGGCGGGGCACGCGAGCGTCCCGGTGCCGGTAGGTGGGCTCGTCCCAGCCGCGCACGTCGACCGGCACGAGCACGCCGTCCTCCACCAGCTCGTCCCGGGCCCGGCGCACGGCCGGGCCGCGCAGCCGGAAGTAGTCGGCGAAGCAGCGGACCGTGCCGATCCCGTGCGCCCGGGCGCCGAGCTCCAGCAGCCGGCGCACGGCCTCGTCGTCGGGCACCGGCTCCGCCGCGCGCACGGCCGGCGGCAGGACGCGCTCGGGCAGGTCGTAGCAGCGCTCGAACGCGGTGTTGCGCCGCGCGGCCATCACCTCGCCGGTGAAGAACAGGAACTCGAGGCAGCGCTTGGCCATCGTCCAGTTCCAGCCCCACTCCTCGCGCGAGCGGGGTCCCGACCGCCCGGTGGCGACCAGCTCGTCGTGGATCTCGCGCGCGGTCACCGGCCCGCGCTCGGCGACCAGCTGCCGCACCAGGTCCATCTCGGCCGCGTGCGCCAACGGTGCCCCCGCGATGGTGCCCCAGGCCTCGTCGAGGTAGTTGCGCCGCCGCCACTCCAGCAGCGGGTACGTCGACGCCGGCACGAACGAGGCCACGTGCGCCCACGTCTCCACGATCCGCCGCGGGGCCCGCCCCGCCGCCCGGTCCAGCAGCCCGACGTCGTACGGCCCGAGCCGCGAGTACAGCGGCATCAGGTGCGCCCGCGCCAGCACGTTCACCGAGTCGATCTGCAGCAGGTTCAGCTGCTCCACCGTCGCCATCGCCCGGCGCATCGTCACGCCGCCGTCGAGGCCCGGCCGGGCGCGGTGCAGACCTTGCGCACCGAGAGCGACACGGCGGGCCTGCGCGAGCGAGAGGGAGTCCACCCGGCCATCCTGCCGACGGCCACCGACAGCGGCGCGGACGAGCCCGGGGTCTCGACAGGCTCCACCAGCGAGACGGGTCTCGACAGGCTCGACCACCGAGGAGCGCAAGCGGACAGACGAGAGCGGGTCGGGGCTTCTTCGCGGGGACGTATCCCTCCCGAAGTGGAGGGCGCCCTGGCGCCCGTGAACGCGTCTCCGCGAAGAAGCCCTGACCCGCTCTCACCGCAACGCCGGTTGCGGTCGTCCGACCGGGATCACGTCAGCTCGGTCACCGGCTCCACGCCACCGACGGTCGAGTCCAGCTCGATCACGCCGTACGTCCAGCCCCGGCGGCGGTACACCGCGGACGGACGGGCCGTCTCCTTCGAGATGAAGAGGAAGAAGTCGTGGCCCACCATCTCCATCTGGTAGACGGCGTCGTCGACGGTCATCGGCTCGGCGTGGTGCAGCTTGCGCCGGATCACCACCGGGGAGTCGCCCAGCTGCTCCTCGACGGCGTCACCGGGCTCGGCGAGCGCGACGGGTGCGGACGGCTGGGCCGCGGCCTCCGTGGCGGCGACCTCGTCGTAGGGGCGGACGTCCACGGACGGGAGGACGTCGCCGCCCGCACGGCGGCGGTGGTCCTTGCGGCGGTCGCGCGATCGGCGCAGCCGCTCGGTGAGCTTGTCCAACGCGATGTCGAGGGCTCCGAACCGGTCGTCCGCCGCGGCCTCCGCGCGGATCACGGGCCCCTTGTCGTGCACGGTGAGCTCGACCCGCTCCCGGACCTCGGAGAGCCGCGGGTTGTTCTCGCGCGTCACCTCCACGTCCACCCGGCGAGCGGCCGGTGCGAGCTGGGTGACCTTGCTCAGCTTGTCCTCCACGTGCCGGCGGAACCTGTCCGCCACCTCCGTGTGCCTGCCGACGACGACGATCTCCATCGTGTTGCTCCACTTCGTCGTGAGGCCGCCCACTTCACGAGCGGCCCGAGTCTGTCCGTCTGGGCACCCCGTCCGGGGCACCGTGCTCGGCACCACCTCCCGGGTCGCCGGACGCGAGTCCGGACCGCTCGTGGGTCGCACGGACGAGCGACCCGGACCGCAGTCTCGGGGGCGTCTCGCCCGCGTGGGACCCCCAGGCTAACCCCCTCTCGCGCGCCAGGGATACCGGTGGCTCGAGGAGGTTCGTCACCTCTTTCGTGACGGCCCCGGGAGGCGGGGTGGCGGCCAGCACGAGGGCGCCGAGGACGTCCGCGCCGACATCCTCGAGGGCGCGTTCCGCGGCCGCGAGCGTGGAGCCGGTCGTGACCACGTCGTCGACGAGCAGGACCGCGGGGCGGGTCCCGCCGGCGCGGGCCAGCACCCGGTCGCGGGTCGCCACGGACCCGGTGAGGTTGCGCGCGCGGGCGCGCGCGCCGAGTCCCACCTGGTCGCGCCCGTGGCCGCGCCGGGTCAACGCGGGGACGACCGCCGCGCCGAGCCCCGCGTCGTGCAGCCCGGCCGCGGCGGCGCGGGCGAGGACGCGCACGTGGTCGCGTCCGCGCGCCCGGCGGGACGCCGCCGTCGAGGGTGCGCCGACCACGAGCAGCGGTCGCCCGGCGACGGCGCGCGCGACCGGCGTGGCGACCGCTCGCGCCGCCGACCGGACGGGCGGGCCCACGAGCCGGTCGAGGTCGGCGCGTCCACGGTCCTTCCACGCGACGACGAGCTCGCGCACCGGACCCGTGTAGGCCGCGAGCGCCCAGACCGGCAGCACGGGGACGCCGTCGAGCCGGTCCAGGCGCCCGGCCCCGGCCTCGACGCGGGCCGGCGGGCCGCCGAGCAGGGTCTCGCAGGCGGGGCACCAGCGCACGTCGAGGGCACCGCAGCCGGGGCACGACACGGGCACGACGAGGCGGCCGAGCTCGCGGAGCCACCGCACGGGTGGCGGGGTCGTCGTCGAAGGCATGCGGGCAGCGTGCCCCGCCCGCGACGCCGCGCGGTCGCCCGCGCCGGGGCCTGGGGAGGACGGCGGCCTGGGGGCAGCCTCGGGCCCCGTCCCCGTGCGGCGGCGGCGTCAGCCCGGGTAGGCGACCAGGTCGACGCCGTCGGACACCATCGACCACAGCGCTGAGCTCTGCCGCGAGTACAGGGTGCCCCCGCTGTCGATGGCGAGCATGGCCCCCGTCCCGACGGACGCCGTCACGGACCTCGGTCCCGGGACGCCGGGCTGGGCCCGGGACAGTCCGCCCTGGCCGGAGAGCCCGCCCACACCGGAGAGGAAGACCGCGGCGTCGCCGTCGGCCTCCTGGCCGATCAGGGCGAGCACGGCCTCGTCCTGCCATGCCGCCTGCGTCACCTGCCGCACGGAGGCGCCGACCTGCACGGGCGCCGAGAGGCCGGTCGGGACGTTCTCGGCGTCGCGGACCACGCCGGCCACGTGCACCAGGCGGCCGCTGGGGCCGGAGCTGACGATCGCGACGCGGGCGCCCTCCGGCGACACGTGCACGGACCGGACGGTCCGCGACGACAGCCAGTCGACGTCCAGGGTCCGCACCGCGCCGGACGGCATCGCGACGAGGAGCTCCGAGCCCTGCGCGCTCCACACGGCGCCGAACCGGTCGACGGACGGCGCCACGAGCTTCGCGCCGGACAGGAGCACGTCGGGCGCGCCGTCGCCGGTGACGCGGACGATGCGCCGCGTGCCGTCGCGCACCACGACCGGCTCGTCGCCGGGGCCGGCGGCGAGGGCCGTCGGGTCGAGGCCGGCGATGGAGACGGGCTCGTCCGGCTCGCGGAGCTCCCGCCCGACGACGCGCACGATCTCGCCGTCGGAGACGGCGAGCGCCTCCCCCGACGTCCGGGGCGGGGAGATCGCCGGGGCCTCGGCGGTCGTGAGCGGCGCGTTCTGGACGGACAGCACGACGGTGCGGCCCTCCCCCTCGGCGAGCGACGCCTGCAGCTGCGCGGTCGCGAGCGCGCGCTGGTCGGCGCTGGCCTGCGAGATCGTGGACGTGAGGCTCACGTCGATGGTGCCGTCGTCGGTCACCGTCACCGCGTCGATGGCGAGCGACGTGCCCTCCGGGATGACGGTCGTCGTCGAGTCCTGCAGCCACTCCGGCGGGCCGGCGAGGATCTCGCTGGTCGCGTCGGTGCGCCAGGTCTGGCGGGGGAACCACCGCATGTCGGGCACCCACCAGGCGAGGTCGGGCGTCGGGAAGTAGAGGGTCGTCGGGTGGAACGCCTGGCCGAAGAACGCGGCGGGGAGCATGAGGCCGTCCTCGAGTTGGGAGATCCGCCACTCCCCGCCGGCGCTGCGCGACAGACCGAAGGACACCGTGAACTCGTTGGTCCGGGCCTCCTCGGTGTACATCCCGCGGTCGTCGAGCGTCGCGACCACGCGCACGGTCGCGTCGACCGTCGTCTCGGTCGCGTCGGCCGGGACGTCGGTGAGGTCCAGCTCGGGGTCCTCCTCCAGCACGAGCACGCGCGCGTACCGGTCCCAGCCCTCCCACGCCTCGTCCGTGACGTACTCCTGCGCGACGGCGAACGACGAGCTCGACGTGGGGCCGAGCTGCGCCACGCTGAGGAACCCCTGCACCACCTGGTCAGGGCTCGCGCCGGCCGCGGGACCCGACGCGATGTAGCCGATCTCGCTGATGTTCTCCAGCTCGGTGTCGCCGTCGCGCACCGGCCCGTTCGTGGGGATGCGGGCGCACGCGACGGTGATGGCGAGCACGGCCAGGACGGAGACGAGGGCGGCCGGCAGCGCCGCGAGCCGACGGCGCGGGCGGCGCGCGGGCCTGGGGGTGAGGGGCGCCGTCATCGGGTCTCCTCCTCGTCGTCCGGCCGGGCGGACGGGACGGGCGCGTGGGCGATGTCCAGACCGTCGGCGTCCACGACCCCGAGCTCGGGGATGGCCGTCGGCGTGGGGCCGGTCGGCGGGTTCACGACCGGGAGCTGGCCGGTGGGCGGCGCCGTGACGCCGGTCGACGGGCCCTCGAGCGGCAGCGGCGAGCCGTGCAGCCGGATCCCGGCCCGGCGCGGCAGCGTGAGCCGGAAGCTCGCGCCCTCCCCGAGGCGCCCCCACGCCTCGAGGCGGCCCGCGTGCAGGCGCGCGTCCTCGAGGGAGATCGCGAGGCCCAGACCGGTGCCGCCGGTGGTGCGGGCGCGGGCGGGGTCCGCGCGCCAGAAGCGGTGGAAGACGCGGTCGATGTCCTCGGGGGCGAGCCCCACGCCGTGGTCGCGCACGACGACGGCCACCGCGTCGGCGTCGACCCCGACCGTGACCTCGACCGGCTTGCCCTCGGCGTGCTCGACGGCGTTCACCACGAGGTTGCGCACGATGCGCTCGACGCGCCGCGGGTCGACGTCCGCCGTCGCCGGCTCGTCCGGGAGCGTCACGGACAGGAAGACGTGCTTGGTCTCGGCGAGCGGCATCGACGTGTCCGCCACGGCCACGACGACGTCGCGCAGGTCGCGCTGCTCGACGTCGAGCACGGCCGCGCCGGCGTCGAACCGGCTGATCTCCAGCAGGTCGGTGAGGAGGATCTCGAAGCGGTCGAGCTGCGTGTACAGCAGCTCGGCGGAGCGGCGGGCGGCGGGGTCGAGCTCGTCGCGGGACGCGTGGATGACCTCGCCCGCCATCCGGATCGTGGTCAGCGGCGTGCGCAGCTCGTGCGAGACGTCGGAGACGAAGCGGCGCTGCGCGGCGGACAGCTCCTCCATCCGCGCGATCTGGTCCTCGAGGTTCCCGGCCATCTCGTTGAACGTGCGGGTGAGGGTCGCCATCTCGTCCTGGCCCTTGGCGTCCGGCAGCCGCTCGTCCAGGTGGCCGTCGGCCAGCCGCGACGCGACGGTCGCCGCACGGCGCACCGGCGCGACCGTCTGCCGGGTCACGACCCACGTGAGCGCGCCGAGCAGCGCGAGGATCGCGAGCGCGCCGAGCGCGAGGGTGCGCTGCACGAACGACAGCGTCTCCTGCTCGGCCTGCAGGGAGTAGATCGCGTACAGCTCGTAGGTGCCGATGGACGGCACCTCGACCGTCGACCCGACGATGACGCCCGGCTCCGGCGCCTCGGTGTCCGTGTACTCGGCGGGGATCTGCGTGGACTGCAGCACCTGGCCCTCGGTGGCGCGCGTCGCCTCCCGCAGGTCCTCGCCGATGATGCTCTTGAGGCCGATCTGCGTGCCCGTCTCGGCGAGCCGGTTCGGCTGGTCGGGGGGTCTGAGCAGCAGGAAGTCCTGCGCGCTCGACGCCCCGGCCGCCAGCGTGCGCACCATCTGCACGAGCAGGAGCTGCAGGTCGGAGTTCGAGGTCGCGGGCGAGGAGTCGAAGGCGCTGCGCACCTGCTCGGTCATCGAGGCGTTCTCGCGCTCGATGCGGTCGACGCGCTGCTCGTACAGCCCGTCGCGGATCGAGATCGACAGGTAGAGGCCGAGCAGCGCGACCGCGACGACGCCCAGCGCGAGCGCCGACGTCACGACCCTCAGCTGCAGGGACGACCGCCACCGCCGGACGAGGTACCGGGTCCGCGAGACGGTCCAGGCGCGCCACCGCCGCCACGTCCGGCGGACGCGGCGGGCGGCGGGCTCAGCGCGGGGCACCGGCCTTGTAGCCCACGCCGCGCACGGTCAGCACGACCGTCGGGTTCTCGGGGTCGCGCTCCACCTTGGAGCGCAGGCGCTGCACGTGCACGTTGACCAGGCGGGTGTCGGCGCTGTGCCGGTAGCCCCAGACCTTCTCGAGCAGCACCTCGCGGGTGAAGACCTGCCAGGGCTTGCGGGCCAGCGCCACGAGCAGGTCGAACTCCAGCGGGGTGAGGCTGATGCGCTCGCCGTCGCGCACCACGTTGTGGCCGGTGACGTCGATCTCGACGTCGCCGATGCGCAGCCGCTCGGGGCCCGGGTCGTCGTTGCGGCGCAGCCGGGTGCGGATGCGGGCGACGAGCTCCTTGGGCTTGAACGGCTTCGTCACGTAGTCGTCGGCGCCGGACTCGAGGCCGAGCACGACGTCGACCGTGTCCGTCTTGGCGGTGAGCATGATGATCGGGACGCCGGACTCGGCGCGGATCTCGCGGGCGACCTCGATGCCGTCCTTGCCGGGCAGCATCAGGTCGAGCAGGACGAGGTCGGGCTGCTCGTCGCGGAAGGCGACGAGGGCACCGTCGCCGTCGGCGCAGAACGTCGGCTCGAACCCCTCGGACTTCAGGACGATGCCGATCATCTCGGACAGCGCAGTGTCGTCGTCGACCACCAGGACACGGGACTTCATGCGGCCATTCTGCCAGCCACGGCGGCAGGTCCGGTGGAAGGCCGCGTGAGCGGGCGGGCGCGCCGTACTAGGGTCGGGGCGACCGGCGTCACACCCGGTCCCTCCAGCACTCCACCAGCACTCCACCAGCACAGCCCCGACAGTCCCGTCCGCCGACGTCGCGTCGGCACGACCCGACCGCCCTGCAGCCCGGGAGGCCGCGATGAGCACGCCCGACCAGCCCCAGCCGCCGTCCGGCTGGGGGGACGCCTCCGAGCCGCCCCGCTACGGCCAGCGCGCGCCCGAGGGCGCCCCGCAGCCGCCCACCTCCGGGCAGTACGGGCAGGGCCAGTACGGGCAGGGCCAGTACGGGCAGGGCCAGTACGGGCAGGGCCAGTACGGGCAGAGCCCCTACGGCCCGCGGCCGCCGGCTGCGCCGCCGGCGACGAAGCCCGGCGTCGTGCCGCTGCGGCCGCTGTCGCTCGGCGAGATCTACGACGGCGCGTTCACCGCGATCCGGCACAACCCGAAGGTGATGCTCGGCGCCGCCACCCTCGTGATCCTGGTCGCGACGGTGCTCGGCGTGCTGGTCGCGCAGCTCATCGTGCCGTCGATCTCGTCGTCGTTCTCCACGCTGGCCGAGTCCGACCCGGAGATCACCGAGCTCGGGTTCGACAACCTCATCGCCCAGACGCTCGCGTCGTCCCTCGGCATGAGCGTGACCCTGCTGCTCGCCCAGCCCGTGGTGGAGGGCATCCTCACCGTCTCGGTGAGCCAGTCGGTCATCGGCCGCAAGCTGAGCCTCGGCGAGGTCTGGGAGCGGCTCCGCGGGCGTGTCGGCCGGCTCATCGGCTGGGCCCTGCTGCGCACGCTCGCCGGTGCGGTCGGCACGTTCGTCTGGTTCTTCGTCCTGGTCCTGCTCGTCGCCCTCGTGAGCGAGCAGTCCACGGGGGCCGCCGTCGGCCTCGGGCTCCTGCTCGGCGCCGGGTACGTCGTGGTCGTCGTGTGGCTGGGCGTGCGCATCGGGCTCGTCGCGCCCGCGCTGGCGCTCGAGGGGCAGGGCCTGGGCAGCACGATCGCGCGCGCCTGGCGGCTGACGCGCGGGTCCTTCTGGCGCCTGTTCGGCATCTACCTGCTTGCGATGATCATCGTGAGCGCCGCCGCGTACATCATCACGATCCCTCTCGGCCTCATCGCGGGCGTGATCGGCGGGACCGGCGGCAGCACCGAGTCGTTCACGACCGCGACCGTGGTCATGAGCGTGCTGTCGTCAGTCATCTCGGCCGCGATCACGACGATCTTCGTGGCGGCGGTCGTCGCCCTGCTCTACATCGACGTGCGGATGCGCCGCGAGGGTCTGGACGTGCAGCTCGCCGCGGCGGCGCAGTCGTCCGACGGCGGACGGCCCGGCGGCGAGCCCGGACCCCCGCCCGGCATGCTCGCGTGAGCGGCGCGTCGGCGGTGGTGCACGAGGTCGTGACGACCCTGCTCGTCGACGTGCCCGCCGCCGTGCCCGTGGACCCCGACCGGGAGACGGCGCACCGCTGGCTGCTGGAGGAGCTGTCGCGACCCGAGTACTCCACGCAGCCGTCGCTGCTGGAGCGCCTGCTCACCTGGCTCGGCGACCTGTTCGACGGCCTGACCCTCGGCGAGGGGCGGTTCCCGCTCGCGTTCGTGGTCGTGGTGGTCGTGGTGCTCGTCGCCGCGCTCGCCTGGTGGGTGGCCGGGCCCGTCCGCCTGGCCCGCCGCCGTCGGCGCTCCGTCGTCGTGCTCGACGGCGACGAGCGCACCGCGGCCGAGCTGCGGGCGTCCGCCGACGACGCGGCCGCCCGCGGCGACTGGTCCGCGGCCGTGCTGGACCGGTTCCGCGCACTCGTGCGCTCCCTGGAGGAGCGCGTCGTGCTGGACGAGCGCCCCGGCCGGACGGCGCAGGAGGCGGCGCACGACGCCGCCACGCGGCTGCCCGCCGTCGCCGCCGAGCTGCACGACGCGGCCCGCCTGTTCGACGACGTCTGCTACGGCACGCTGCCCGCCGGTCCGGAGGACGACCGCCGACTGCGCGACCTCGACGAGCGGGTGCGCGGGCTGCGGCCCGAGCCGCTCGCGGCCGCCGCGGCACCGGACGGGGTGGGGACGCCGTGACGGCCCCGACGCAGACCACGCCGGACGCCGTGGTCTCGCCGGTCGTGACGGGGGACGGCACCACCGGCCGCGGCCGCACCGCCGACCGCTGGCGCCGGACCCGCTGGACGCTGCTGGTACTCGGGGTGCTCGCCCTCGTGGTGGCCGTGCTGGCCGTGCAGCGCCCGGCCACGTCCACCACCCCGTACGCGCCCGACAACGCGCAGCCGACCGGTGCCCGCGCCGTCGCGCAGGTGCTCGGGCGCCAGGGCGTCGAGGTCCGCCACGTGACCCGGGTCGCGGACGCCGTCGCGGCGGCCGGGCCGGGCACGACGCTGCTGGTGACGCCCGGGAGCATGCTGCTGCCCGAGCAGGTCGACGCCCTGGCCGGCGTCGACGCGGACATGGTGCTGCTCGGTGCCGACGACGAGCTGGTGCGCGCGGCCACCGACGGCGCCGTCAGCCGCACGCCCGGGGCCGCCGCCCCCGCGTTCGCCGTCGAGCCGGCGTGCGACCTCCCGCTCGCCACGCGCGCCGGCACGATGTGGCTCACGCCCGGCCTGCAGGCCGAGCCCGGGGCCGACGACGTCACGCTCTGCTGGCCGGTCGACGGGCCGGCGGGGCTGGCGCGCGTCGAGCCGGCGGGGGCCGACGGTGGACGGGTCGTGACCGCCGTCGACGACCCGTCCTTCGTCACCAACGACGCGGTGCTGGACAACGGCAACGCGGCGCTCGCGCTGGGCCTGCTGGGCGCGCAGGAGACGCTCGTGTGGCTCGTGCCCGACCCGCTGGACACGAGCTCGACCGGCGAGGGCGGCGCGCCGTCCGCCGGCGCCGGCGTCCTGCCGCCCTGGGCGGGCGTCGTCGGCCTGTGGGCGCTGCTGGTCGTGCTCGTCGCCGCGGTGTGGCGGGCGCGCCGGCTGGGACCGCTGGTCGCCGAGGAGCTCCCGGTCGTGGTCCGCTCCGCCGAGACCACCCGCGGCCGCGGCCGCCTCTACCGGCGGACCAGGTCCCGCGGGCACGCCGCCGCGGGCCTGCGCGCCGCCACCGCCGAGACCGTCGCGCGCCGCCTGGGCGTGCCGCGGTCCGCCGACGCCACGGCCCTCACCGAGGCCGTCGCCCGCGCCACCGGGCGGTCCGCGCACGACGTGGCCGACCTGCTGTACGGCCCACCACCCCACGACGACGACGCGCTCACCGAGCTCGCGCGTCGGCTCGACACCCTGGAGAGCGAGGTCCACCGATCGTGACGACCCCCGACGAGAACCCGCAGGGCACGCCGCCCGCGGCCCCTGTCGAGACCACCGCGTCGACCACCGCGTCGACCACACCGTCGACCACCGCCCCGGGCGACCCGGCGCCCCCGTCGGCACCCCCGGCACCGCAGGCCGCTCCCCCGGCGCCTGACGCCGCGGGCGCCCCGTCCCGCGAGCTGCGCGCCGCGCTCGCCGGCGTGCGCAGCGAGGTGGGCAAGGCGGTCGTGGGCCAGGACTCCGCGGTGACGAGCCTGCTCATCGCGCTGCTCTGCTCCGGCCACGTGCTGCTCGAGGGCGTGCCCGGCGTCGCGAAGACCCTGCTGGTGCGGGCGCTCGGCGCGTCGCTCGACCTGTCGACGAAGCGCGTGCAGTTCACGCCCGACCTCATGCCCGGCGACGTCACCGGGTCCCTGGTGTACGACGCGCGCACGGCCGAGTTCTCGTTCCGTGAGGGGCCGGTCTTCACGAACCTGCTGCTCGCGGACGAGATCAACCGCACGCCCCCGAAGACGCAGGCGTCCCTGCTGGAGGCGATGGAGGAGCGTCAGGTGTCCGTCGACGGCACGCCGCGGCCCCTGCCGGACCCGTTCGTCGTCATCGCCACGCAGAACCCGGTGGAGCACGAGGGCACGTACCCGCTGCCCGAGGCGCAGCTCGACCGCTTCCTGCTCAAGGTGGTGCTTCCCGTCCCCGAGCGCGAGCAGGAGATCGAGGTGCTGGCCCGGCACGCCGCCGGGTTCGACCCGCGCGACCTGGGCGCCGCGGGCGTCCGGGCGGTCGCCGGCCGCGAGCAGCTCGCCGCCGCGCGGGCCGAGGTGCGACAGGTCCAGGTGGCGCCCGAGGTGCTCGGCTACGCCGTCGACCTGTGCCGCGCCACCCGCCGCTCCCCCTCGCTCTCGCTCGGCGTGTCCCCGCGCGGCGCCACCGCGCTGCTCGCGACGTCGCGCGCCTGGGCCTGGCTGTCGGGGCGCTCGTACGTGACGCCCGACGACGTGAAGGCGCTCGCGCACCCCACGCTCCGGCACCGCGTGCAGCTGCGGCCCGAGGCGGAGCTCGAGGGCGTCACCGCCGAGAGCGTCCTCACGACCGTGCTCGCGACCGTCCCCGTCCCCCGCTGAGCGGGACCCGGACATGGCGCTGACGTGGCGCGCCGTCGTGCTGGCGGCGCTCGGGGTGATCCCGGTGGTCCTGTTCCCCGTGCCGGGGACGGTCGTGGTGTGGGCGCTGGTCGTGGCGGCCGTGTGCGCCGTCGACGTCGCCCTCGCCGCGTCCCCGCGCGCCGTCGCGCTCCAGCGCCGCACGCCCCGCTCCGTGCGGCTCGGCACGACGGCCCGTTCGGAGCTGGTGGTCACCAACACCGCCCGACGGCGGCTGCGCGCGGTCGTCCGCGACGCCTGGCCGCCGTCGCTGGTGCCGGACGCGAGCCTGCGCACCGACGGCGCGGCGGCCGGCGAGCCGCTCGTGGCCCGGTCGGCCCGGCACGACGTCGACCTGCCGCCCGGCGAGTCCGTCCGCGTGCGCACCCCGCTGCGTCCGACCCGCCGGGGCGACCGCGCTGCCGGGCCGGTGACGGTCCGTTCGTTCGGCCCGCTGCGCGTCGCCGCCCGCCAGGCGTCGATCCCGGTGCCGGCCCGGCTGCGCGTGCTCCCCGAGTTCGCCAGCCGGCGCCACCTGCCCTCCCGGCTGGCGCGGCTGCGCGAGATGGACGGGCGGGCCGCCGTGCAGGTGCGCGGCGAGGGCACCGAGTTCGACTCGCTGCGCGAGTACGTGGTGGGCGACGACGTGCGCTCGATCGACTGGCGCGCCACCGCCCGCCGCGGCGACGTCGTCGTGCGCACCTGGCGGCCCGAGCGCGACCGGCGCGTGGTGATCGTGCTCGACACCGGCCGCACGTCCGCCGCGCGGATCGGCACCGCCGCCGCGGCCGACACCGAGCGGGCGCTCGAGGGCGCGGACGACGACGCGCCGTCGTCGCTCGGCGGCACGCGGCTGGAGGCGGGCATCGAGGCCGCGCTGCTGCTCGGGGCGCTCGCCGACCGCGCGGGCGACCGCGTGCAGGTGCTGGCGTACGACCGGGCGCTGCGGGCCCGGGTCGCGGGCGCGTCCGGCCCGCGGCTGCTGCCCGCGCTGGCGGAGTCCCTGTCGACCGTCGAGCCCGCCCTGCTGGAGACGGACTGGCCCGGCCTCGTCGGGCAGGTGCGCCAGCGGGTCTCGCAGCGCTCGCTCGTGGTGCTGCTGACGTCGCTGGACCCGGCGGCCGTCGAGACGGGCCTGCTGCCGGTGATCGACCGGCTCTCCGGCACCCACCAGGTGGTCGTCGCGGCCGTCGCCGACGCGGACGCCGCCCGGCTGCGCGCCGACCGGTCGTCGGCGGCCGCCGTCTACGACGC
>NZ_JBHXAW010000081.1:0-15475 GCF_042726645.1 Isoptericola sp. NPDC060257 | reverse complement strand
CCCCGCCACCACGCAGGAGGTGGCGGGGCGTCGTCGTGCGTGTCGTGGCTCCGCTCAGCCCACGCGGTGCAGCCAGCGCACGGGAGCGCCGGCGCCGGCGTAGCGGAAGGGCTCGAGCTCGTCGTCCCAGGCGGTGCCGAGGGCGAGATCGAGCGCCTCGCGCACACCGCGGCCGTCGTGCGCGGACTCCATCGCGGCCCGGACACGATCCTCCGGGACGACGACGTTGCCGTGCACGTCGGTCATGGCGTGGAAGATGCCGAGGTCGGGCGTGTGCGACCACCGCGCGCCGTCGGCGCCGTGGCTCGCCTCCTCCGTCACCTCGTAGCGCAGGTGGTCCCAGCCCCGCAGGGCAGAGGCCAGCCGGGCACCCGTTCCCTGGGCGCCCTGCCACGAGTACTCGGCACGGTAAAGTCCGCGCCCCGCCGGCTGGGCAGTCCAGTCCAGCGACACGCGTCCCCCGAGCACGTTGCCCGCCGCCCACTCGAGGTGAGGGCAGAGCGCACGGGGTGCCGAGTGCACGAACAGCACACCGCGAGTGATCGCACCAGCCATGTTGTCCTCCCTGGTTCCGAGGTCCGTCTTCCCCTACGTCCTCGAACCGGTAGGCCTGCTGGTCGGCGAGCTCTGACGGTGTGTCGTCTTGACACATCCTGCCCGATGGCGGGCGAGGGTGCGAGAGGAAACGCAGACTTCACGCTTCCTCTTGAGCACCCCTTGAGGAACTCAGAGGCGCTCGCGCAGCTCCCGCATGGCCTTCTTGCGCGCCGTGCGCTCGAGGCGGTCCAGGTAGAGCTTGCCGTCCAGGTGGTCGCACTCGTGCTGCAGGCAGCGCGCCATGAGGCCGGTGCCCTCGACCACGAGCTCGTTGCCGTCGACGTCCATGCCGACGACCCGGGCGTACCACGCGCGGGTGGTCGGGTACCAGAGCCCCGGCACCGACAGGCAGCCCTCGTCGCCGTCCTGGGTCTCCTCCGAGAGGTCCACGATCCGCGGGTTGAGGACGTAGCCGATCTCGTCGTCGACGTTCCAGGAGAACGCCCGCAGGCTCACGCCGATCTGGTTGGCCGCGAGGCCCGCCCGTCCGTCGGCGTCGACGGTCTCGACGAGGTCCTCCACGAGGGAGCGGACACGATCGTCCACGGTGGTGATCTCGTCGCAGGGTGTGCGCAGCACGGGGTCGGGCAGCACCCGGATCTCTCGCATCGCCATGGCCCGCATTCTCCCACGTCGTGAGCCGGTGGAGGCGCCGATTATCACGGTTTGGTAACGTGCCGAGCGATGCTACGACCGATGACCGAGTCAACCACGCCCCCCGCCCTCGAACCGGGACGGGCGGCCGCCCCCGCTGCGGGACGCCCGCGTCTCGCCGCTCTGGACGGGATGCGGTTCGTCGCGGCCATGGCCGTGCTCGCCTACCACTACCTCGCCGTCAACCACTCGGCCTGGGGCCCGCGCACCGACGAGGCGTTCCCGAACCTCCAGCCCGTCGCTGTCTTCGGGTCCTTCGGGGTCCAGCTCTTCTTCGTGGTCAGCGGCTTCGTCATCCTCATGTCCGCCTGGGGCCGCGGCGTCCGGTCCTTCGCCGCCTCGCGCGTGGGCCGACTCTTCCCGGCCTACTGGCTGTCCGTGGCCGCCGTCGTGCTGCTGCTCGTGGTCGTCGCACCCGGCCACAAGGAGGTCGACATCCCCGAGACGGCGGCGAACCTCACGATGGTCCAGCGCGCGTTCGGGGTGCAGGACATCGAGTCCGTCTACTGGACCCTGTGGGCCGAGCTGCGCTTCTACCTCCTCATCGGCGTGCTGCTCGCCTTCGGGATGACCCGCAACCGGCTCGTGGCCTTCGCCGCCGTGTGGCCCGTGCTCGCGGCGGTGGCGGTCCAGTCGGGCAGCACGCTCTGGATCACCGTGCTGGTGGGCACCGACGCCCCGCTGTTCGCCGGGGGCATGATGCTCTACCTGCTGACCAAGGAGCGTCGCTCGCTGGTGCTGTGGCTCGTGCTCACGCTCAACATCGCCCTGGCCGGCGTGATCTCCGGTCACAGCCAGGCGTTGCGGATCGCCCACAGCACCGACGTCACCATCGGCGCCCAGGCCTCCTGGGTCGCCATCCTCGTCTGTTTCGCCCTGGTCGCGCTGGTGTCGCTCACCCGCCTCGACCGGCTGTCGTGGACGTGGCTCACCCTCGTCGGCGCCCTGACGTACCCGCTGTACCTGCTGCACTCCTCGTGGGGCCAGTGGCTCATCGGCAAGGCGAGCCCGCACGCACCGGCGGCCGTGACGTTCGCCGTCGTCACCGTCATCATGCTCGCCGCCGCCTACCTCGTGCACCGGTTCGTGGAGCGGCCGTTCGGCCCGCGCCTGAAGCGCGCCGTCGCGCGCGACCTCGAACGCGCCGGACGCGCCCTCGGCCACGAGCCGGCCAGAGCGACCCGCGCTCAGGCCCCCGAGGCGGAACCGGTCTCGTCCAGGTAGGCCTCCAGCACGTCGCGCAGCACCAACGCCTGGTTGTGCTCCGTGTCGCGCGCCGAGTAGACCAGCGTCAGGCGCCGGTCCCCCGCGCCGAGCGCCGCCAGCTCGGGAACCTCCGGGTTGCCCGCGAGCTCGGCGCGGTAGCGGCGCTCGAACTCCTCGAACCGGTCCGGGTCGTGGTGGAACCAGGTGCGCAGGTCAGTCGACGGCGCGACCTCCTTGCACCAGCGGTCGAGATGGGCGTGCTCCTTGGAGATCCCGCGCGGCCAGAGCCGGTCCACGAGGACCCGGGCGCCGTCGTCCGGGGCGGGCTCCTCGTACACGCGCTTGACGGTGATGGTCACTTCCCCATGACACCGCGGCACGTGGTCCACCGCACGCCCGAGCCAGCGCGCCGGTATGCTCGCCGCGCGCCCCGTTAGCTCAGCTGGTCAGAGCAGTCGACTCATAATCGATCGGTCGCCGGTTCAAGCCCGGCACGGGGCACTCCGAGTGCCCGGGACAGCGCCCACGGTGGTGGGTGCCGACCCGTGGCCCGCACGGTGCCTGCTCGGCTCTGCACGAGCGGGAACGACCACGAGGCGGCGACGCCGACGACAGACCGACGAAGGTGGATGCGTGAGTATCAGCTCGGGTGGAGCAGCCCTCGAGGACGGTGGCAGGACCTGGATCGTCTGGGGTGAGGTCGACGTCGCCGTCGCCCAGGACGTCGGCGACACGCTCAAGGCGTCACTGGACGGACGGCCCAAGACGATCGACCTCCGCCGGGTCACCTTCCTCGACTCCTCCGGCCTGCGGCTCCTCCTGCTCGGAGGGACCGCGGAAGAGGGACCGCTGCTCGTCGGCGCCCCGGCCGCCGTCCGCGACGTCATCACCCTCACCGGTCTCGAGCACACGGTCCGGTTCGCCGAGGCCGACAGCACGCCGGCCTCCGGGGACGACGACGCCTGACCCTTCCCGCCGCCCCTCACCCGGCGGCCGCCTGACCTCGCGCTGACCTCTGGAGGAGAACCCTTGGACGACACCGTCATCCCGTCCGTCGTGTCCGGTGTGCCGATGGCACCGCCCCCACCGGGGTACGCCCCGGTCGCGGAATGGGTCCTCGCCGACTCCGAGGAGCTCAGCCGGCTACGGTCCGCCCTCGCCCGCATCGTCGGCCCGTCCGGCGACGGAGCCACCGCGATGCACGACACCGCGGAGAAGATCGTCCTGATCGCCTCCGAGCTGGCGACGAACGCCCTCCTGCACGGCCTTCCGCCGACCGTCGTCCGCCTGCTGCGTGACGAGCACACCTGGCTCCTCGACGTCGTCGACCACGACGTCGCCGGGGTGCCGACCGTCGACGGCGACCGCCCCCCGGGCCACGGCGGGCTCGGCCTCCTCATCGCGGAACGCCTGTCGGCGCGCGTGGGGTGGTACACCTCCGGCCCGGCAAAGCACGTGTGGGCGTCCTTTCCCTTGAACCACCCCGGCTGACCTGCGAAGAGGCGGTGACGAGGCGCACTCGAGCCGCTATTCTCCAGGGCCATGCTCCGCGTGCTGCCGATGCTGGCCTACCTCGCGCTCGTCGTCTACGCCCTCGTGGACGTCGTCCAGTCCGACGAGGAGGACGGCGGTGGCATCCAGAAGGGATTCTGGATCCTCATCATCCTGCTGCTCCCGTTCGCCGGGTCGATCGCGTGGATCGTCGTGAGCCGGCGCGCCCGGGCGAACCGCCGGCCCGCGCCGCGGACCGGGTACCCCGCCGGGCCCGTGCCGCCGGCCCGGTACCCGGGGCGGCGGCGCACCTGGGAGACGGACGAGACCGCCGCCGCCGACTCCGACGACGACCCGGAGATGCGCTGGCTGCTGGAGCAGGCGCGGCTCAAGCGCGAGCAGCGTGCGCAGGACGCAGCACCGAGGCCCGAGGACGACGTGCAGGACGCCAGGGACTGACGACCCCGGCACTCACCGGCCCGGGACGGTCAGTCCGCCCAGCGGCGGAGGTCCTCGTCGGACATCGGCACGACGTGCGCGGCCAGCTCCGCGACCTCGGCCTCCTGAGCGGTCCTGGCCTCGACGACCACGCGCCGGCCGCCCGTGACGCCGGTGGCGAGGCAGCTCTGGTCGACCACCTCGGGCGTGGTCGGCGCGTCGGCGCGACAAGCGTCCGCGGCGCCGCCGACGGAGCTCCCGGGGGCGGCGGTCATGACCGAGTAGGTATAGCCGGGCCCGGCGTAGGAGACGGTGGAGTACGTCTCCCCGACCTGCGCGTCGTACATGACGAGGTCGGGGTCGTCGAGGACGTACGGCCGGGTCAGCCGAGCGAGCGCGGCGTCCTCGCGCTCTGCCTCGCCGGCGTGGTGGAGCGTCGCCCCGGCGCCGAGGGTGAGGACCAGGACGACCAGCCCCGCGAGCCGCCAGCGGCCGGGCAGACCGAGCGCCGCGATCCCCGCGGCGAGGGCGCCGACCGCCACGGCGATCCAGCCCACGGCCACCATCGGCTCCCGCGACGTCGCGAGGAAGTACACGCCGCAGGTCACGATCGCCACGACCGGGCCGGCCGCGCCGAGCACCACCCCGGCCCTCCCCTGCCGCCCCATGACGAGTCCGCCGAGCGCGGCCGCCACGACGACCGGCACCAGGACCAGCGCGTACCCACCGTCGCCCCCGAAGACGCCGCCGAGGAAGAGGTACGACACGAAGGGCACCGCCGCGAGGGCCACCGCCGCGACGCCCAGCAGGGCGAGGACCCGGCCCCACTCCACGCCTGCGCGGCCCCGCGCGGACTGCGCCGGCGGCTCAGTGAGGTCAACCACGGTGGGACGTCACCACGAGGGCGGCAGGCCGGGGTGTCTGCATGCCCACATCCTGCCCCACCTGCCCCGACGCGGCCCGACCCGCCCGGTCGCGCCCGGCGCAGTCGGTACGGTGGCGCCATGTGGTTCCGCCGCTCCCCCCTGCCCGACGACCTCCGACGAGGGCTCCCCCTGGCACGCGGGGAGCGCGTCCTCGCGTCCGTGCAGCTCCCCGACGACCGGTGGGCGGTGGCGACGACGGCGGACCTGGTCGTCGTCGGACCCGGCGTCGGGGACGTCGTGACGCGGCGCCCGTGGTGCGACGTCGACCGCGGTGTGTTCGACCCCGAGCGGTCCGAGCTGGCGATCGAGTGGGTGGACGCCGCCCCGGACACCGTGCTGCGGCTCGTGGACGCGGAGCGCACGTCGTTCCCCCAGGCCCTGCGGGAGCGGGTCCAGTGGTCGGTCGTGCTGGCCGAGACGGTGGTGGTACCCGGCGGCGACGTGAAGGTCGCCGTCCGGCGGACGGCGGACGGCGAGCTCTTCTCGCAGGCGATCGCAGGGCAGGGCGTCGATCTCGATGACCCGCGCGTCGCCCGAGTGGTGGACGCCACGGAGTCCAGGGTGCGGGGAGCGTCCGGACTACCCGTGTGAGCCTGGTAGTGTTCTTCCCGGTTCGAAGGCCACCGGCCGGACGACCACGCGATCCCGCGTAGCTCAGCTGGCAGAGCATCCGACTGTTAATCGGACGGTCGTTGGTTCAAGTCCAACCGCGGGAGCATCGAGAAAGGCCCCTGACCTGCAGCGCAGGACAGGGGCCTTCGTCGTGCCCGGTCAGAGGGTCAGCAGGCGCTCCATCAGGTGCGGGGTGAGCGGCGCGTCGGTGGCGAGGACCACGCGGGTGCGCGCCCCGGGCACGTCGGGGTAGCCGGCGTACCGGCCGCGCAGGTCGCACACCGTCTGGCCGCGGCCGGGGCCGGCGGTGGCGTCGACGACGACCGGGACGCGCGGCGCGAGCGTCGGCGTCACGCCGCCGGTCGCGATCGCGGCGGCCAGCGGGTCGTGCAGGGCCGAGCAGCGACGGCCGAACGTGTCCACGTGGAACCCGAAGTACACGTCGAGCACCTCCCCCAGCCACGGGGCCAGCGCCGTGCCCGCTTCGAGCAGGGCCTTGCGGTCGGACTCCTCGAGCACGTCGGCCATCGTGACGTCGAGCGGCACGAGGGTGACGTCCCAGTCGGCCGCGAGCACCTCGGCGGCCGCCTCCGGGTCCTTCGCGATGTTCGCCTCGGCGACCGGCGTCACGTTCCCCGGGTGCAGGGCCGCCCCGCCCATGATCGTCAGGTCCCGGACGCGCGCCGGGAGCGTCGGGTCGGCGCGGAGCGCGAGGGCGAGGTTGGTGAGCGGGCCGACGGCGACGACGCGCAGGGCGCCGGCGTGCTCGTGCGACAGGCGGAGCAGCAGCTCGACGGCCGACTCCGCCGCGACCTCCCGCCCGGACGGCGGCAGCGCGACGTCGCCCACGCCGTTGCGGCCGTGCACCGACGGCGCGCCGCCGTCGTAGCTGCCCGCCAGCGGGTCATGGGCTCCCACGGCGACCGGGACGTCGGGCCGGCCCGCGAGCGCCAGCAGGTCGAGCGTGTTGACGGCGCCCTGCCGGGCGTCGATGTTGCCGCTGACGCTCCCGACGCCGACCAGGTCGGCCTCGGGCGAGGCGAGCAGGTAGGCGAGGGCGAGCGAGTCGTCGACACCGGTGTCGCAGTCGAGGTACAGCGGGGCGGCGGAGAGGCCGGGCAGGGTCACGGGTCGTCCTTCGTGGTCGTGGGGATGCGCCCCCAGTCTCTCGCAGCCGACCGGCGGGCACCGGGAATACCCGCCACGGCCTGCGGACTTGTGCCTCACGTGCCCACGACCGGTCATGCCTCTGTCGGCCTGCGCTCCGAGCGCGGCCCCATCCTGCTGTCCCTGATGCTCTCGACGGCGCTCGTCGCGCTCGACGCCACGATCATCGCCACCGCGTCGGCGACCATCGCGCGAGAGCTGGGCGGGTTCGACCAGCTGCCCTGGCTGTTCTCCACGTACCTGCTCGCCCAGGCCGTGAGCACCCCGGTGTTCGGGCGGCTGGCCGACGTGCTCGGCCGCAAGCGACTGATGCTCGTCGGTGTCGCGCTGTTCTTCGCGGGGTCGGTGCTCGCCGGTGCGGCCCCGACGATGGGCGTGCTGATCGCCGGGCGCGTGGTGCAGGGGCTCGGCGCGGGCGCCGTCATGCCGGTGTCGATGACGATCGCCGCGGACATCTACACGCTGGAGGAGCGGGCGAAGACCCAGGGCTACCTCGCGTCCGTGTGGGCGATCTCCGCCGTCGTCGGGCCGACGCTCGGCGGCGTGTTCTCCCAGTTCACGAGCTGGCGCTGGATCTTCTGGGTGAACATCCCGCTGTGCGCGCTCGCCGCCTGGATGCTGGCTCGCCGGTACCGCGAGGCCCCGCGCACCGGCGAGCGCGAGCCGATCGACTACCTCGGCGCCGCGCTCCTCGCGGGCGGCAGCACGATGCTGCTGCTCGGCCTCCTCGAGGGCGGCACACGGTGGGGCTGGGGCTCGCTGCCGTCGGTCGTGGTCTTCTCCGTCGCGGTGCTGCTGCTCGCCGCGTTCGCCGTGCAGGCGCGCCGCACGAGGCACCCGATCGTGGACCTCGCCATCCTGCGCCGCCGGGTGGTGGGCGTGTCGACCACGGTCTCGCTGCTCGTGGGCGTCGTCGTGCTCGGCCTGTCGACGTACGTGCCGATCTACGCCCAGGGCGTGCTGGGCACCGGCCCGCTCGTCGCCGGCTTCGCGCTCGCCGCGATGACCGTGGGCTGGCCGCTGTCCGCGTCCAACGCCGGCCGCCTCTACCTGCGCATCGGCTTCCGGTACACGGCGATGATCGGCACGTCGCTCGTCGTGGTGGGAACGGCGCTCACGCTGCTGCTCGCGTCCGGCTCGTCGGTGGTCGCCGTCGCGGGCGCGTGCTTCGTCATCGGCGCGGGCATGGGCCTCACCGCCGTACCGACGCTCATCGCCGCGCAGTCGCAGGCGTCATTCACCGAGCGCGGCGCGGTGACGGGCACCAACATGTTCGCCCGCTCCCTCGGCTCCGCGGTGGGCGTCGCCGTCTGCGGCGCGATCGTCAACGCGCGCACGACCCTCGGCCCGGACGGCACGCCGGTGGGCCCGGGCCTGATGTCCGCGATCCACCTCGTCTTCGTGCTCCTGGTGGCCGTGGCCGTGGTGCTGGTCGTGCTCGCCGCGCTCATGCCCGCCGACCTCCAGGAGGCCCGCGAGCGCCGCGCCCGCACCGGGGCGACGGCCTGACCCCTCAGGGCAGGGCGGGCGGCGTCCAGCCCATGACGGCGCGCGCGCCTCGGGTGACGGCGGCGGCCGGCACGCGCCGCATCACCGCGTTGCGCAGCGCCTGACCGCGCGGGCCCAGGTGGGAGCCGAACCGGCCGCTGGCCACCGACGCGCGGGCGAGCGCCCGGCACCTCGGCCGGCGGGCGGCGTCGTAGGCCGCGAGCGCGTCGCCGAGCGGCTGCCCCGACGCGACCCCGGCCGCCACGATCCGGCCCACGCACACGCCGTCCTCGAGGGCGGTGGCTGCGCCCTGCCCCATGGTCGGGACCGTCGCGTGCGCCGCGTCGCCGACCATGACGACGCGGCCCCGCACGTAGCGCGGCAGCCCTCCGGGCAGGTGCAGGACGTCGTGCCGGATCACGGCCTCCGGCGGCGTCGCGGAGATCACCTGCCGCACCTCGTCGGTCCAGCCCGCGAACCGGTCCGTGGCTGTGCCGTGCTCGTCGTCCAGCCGCGCGCCCTCCGGCATGCGCACGTACCCGTACCAGTAGGTCGCGCCGCCGGACACGGGCATCGTGCCGAACTCGGCGTGCGGGCCCCAGTACTGCAGCAGGCCCGGCTCGGCCGCCAGGCCCGGCACGACCGCGCGCCAGCTCGAGAACCCCGAGTACGCGGGGCGGCTGCCCGGGTAGAGCGCGGCGCGCACGGCGCTGCGCACGCCGTCCGCGCCGACGACGAGGTCGGCCTCGCGCTCCCGCTCCGCGCCCGCACCGTCCGCGTGGTGCACGACGGCGCGCGCACCGCCCGGGACGCCCGCGACGACGGTCGTGACGCGGGCGTCCGTGACGACCTCGACGCCCAGGGCGCGGGCTCGCTCGAGCAGCGCGCCGTGCAGACGCGCGCGGTGGACGCCGCGCAGGGCGGTGGTCGCACGCAGGTCGGGGTCGTCGGGCAGGCGCAGGATCGGCCGGCCGTGCCGGTCCCGGGTACCGGTGGCCCAGGTGCGCGGGCCGAGGCCCGCGACCGCGTCGTCGTCGAACCCCAGGCCGCCGAGCGCGGCGACCGCGTTCGGGGTGAGCGCCACCCCCGCACCCACCTCGCCCAGCCGGCGCGCCCGCTCGAGCACGGTCGTGGCCCAGCCCGCCTCCGCCAGCGCGACGGCCGACGCGAGCCCACCGATGCCGCCGCCGACCACGACCGCCGTCCCTGCCATGCGTCCTCCGCCGCTCGTCGATACCACTACGCGCGTGGTGGTATCGATCTTGCCATACTGGCGCCCGTGCCCCGGACCAACCCCGAGCGACGCCGCGCCCTCACCGACGCCGCCGTCGCGCTGCTCGTCGACGCGGGCGTGCACGGCGTCAGCCACCGCTCGGTCGAGCGCGCCGCCGGCCTTCCGGCCGGGACCGCCGCGAACTACTTCCGCGGCCGCGAGGAGCTGCTGGTCGCCACCGCGGAGCGGATCGTGGAGCTGCACCTCGCGGACGCCCGGGCCGCGACGGAGGCGTCCGTCGCCGCCGCGCTGCTGGGCGCCGGCCGCGCCGCCCACCGGGACGAAACCGCTGCCCGGGCCGAGACGCTCGAGCGGACGACCGACCTCATCGCCGCGTCGCTGCTCGACGCCGCGACCCGCCACCGCGACCGCTACCTCGCGATCGCCGAGCTGCAGCTGGAGGCCCGCCGTCGGCCCGCGCTCGCCGCCGCTCTCGCCGGGCTGGCGACCCAGGCGTCCGACCTCACCGCCGCGATGCACGCGGACACCGGCCTCGACGTCGACCCGGCGGCGGTGCCCACGCTGATCCTGCTGTACGGCGGGGCGCTGCTCACGCTGGTCACCGGCGCCGTCCCCGTCGACGCCGCCACCACCCGGCGGCTGGCCCGCGCCATGGTGCACGGCAGCCTCGTGCCGGCCGGCTGACCTCGCCCGAGACGGTGACGGTGACCGAAAAACTCGTTGAGGGGGCCGCGCGCCCGCTGCTAGCCTCGCCGAGGCCGTGCGAGACAGAGCAAGGAGGTGGTACCCGTGAACGTATCGACACAGGTGCTCCTCCGCGGAGTCATGGTCGGGCGATAGGTCGTCCGGGAGCGCCGTTCGCTCAGCACTCCCGAGAGGCACGACCATGACCACCCGACCCAGCTCGACACCGGGCTCGACTCCGCGCCCCACCCTGACCTTCACCGCCGAGCAGCAGCTCGACGACGGCGTCCTCGAGCGCCGCTTCACCCTCGGCGACGACCCCAGGATCCCCGGCATCCTCTGGACGCCGCCGTCCGCCTCGCCGTCGGACCCCGCTCCCCTGATCCTGCTCGGCCAGCCCGGCGGCCTCGGCATGGACCGGATGTACCCCCGGCTGGTGGGTCGCGCCCGGCACGCCGCCTCCGACGGCATCGCGACGGCCGCCCTGGAGGGACCCGGCAGCGGCGGCCGGCCGCCGCTCCCCGGCGCCGACCAGGCGCGCGCGGACCTGCGGACGGCCCTCACCGCCGGCGAGCCGGTGCCCGACGACGTCGTCGACCGGCTGGTCCTCCCACTGGTCGACCAGGCGGTCCCGGAATGGCGGTCCGCCCTCGACGCGCTCCTCGCCCTGCCCGAGCTCGACGGGCCCGTCGGGTACTCGGGCGGCGTGATCGCCGTCGGCGTCCGGCTGGCGGTGGTCGAGCCCCGCGTCGTCGCCGCCGGGCTCTTCGCCGGGAGCTACGTGCCCCGGGCCACGTTCGAGGAGGCCCGACGCGTCACGATCCCCGTGCACGTGCTGCTGCAGTGGGACGACGAGGGCAACGACCGCCAGGCGGCCCTGGACCTGTTCGACGCCTTCGGCTCGACGGAGAAGACCCTGCAGGCCAACCTGGGCGGCCACACCGGCGTCCCGGCGTACGCCGGCGACGACGCGGGGCGGTTCTTCGCCCGGCACCTGAGCTGACGTCCGGGCTCCCGTCCGCCGGCCGGGCACCCGCGCTCCCGGGCTCGGGCTGCTGGCCGTGGAGCGCCGGGGCGAGGGCGACGTGATCGGGTACTGCGGGCTGATCGCCGGAGCCGTCGGGCCCCACGAGCCGGAGGTGGCCTACGAGCTGCTCCGGCGCACCTGGGGCGCCGGGTACGCGACGGAGGCCGCGCAGGCCGTCGTCGGCTGGGCGCGGGAGTCGGGCCGTCAGCGCCTCTGGTCGACCGTGCGCGACTGGAACGTCGCCTCCCTGCGGGTGCTGGCCAAGGTGGGCTTCGTGGCGTCCGGCCGCGTGGAGCCGGACGACGTCCAGGGCGACTCGCTGTTCCTGACGAGGAGCCTGTGACCGTCCGGGAGGACGTCAGGACTCGCTGCGCTCCCGCAGCGTGCGTCGCTGCTGCTCGATGGCGAGCAGATCGGTGAACGCCTGCTGGTAGGCCGCCGGGTCCTTCTCCTGGTCGAGCCGCTGCAGGCGGCTCTTCGCGTCCGCGATCCGGCGCGTGAGCCCGAGGTCCACGAGAGCGCGCACGACGTCGGCCACGTACGCCCCGATGACCGCCTCGCGGTCCTCGGGCACGGGCGCGACCGCGAGCTCCGTGACCAGCGGCACGACCGTCTCGGGCGCCTGCTCGGTCACGGTCTCCACCCACCGACCACCGCCCACCTCGCGGCCGGCCGCGACCCCGCCCGCGGCGCGCACGGCGTCGTGCACCGCGCGCCAGGCGGGGACGCCGAACGCGTCCTCCCCGAGCTCGTCGAACGACGCCGGCACGTGCTGCGGGTACTGCAGGACCACGATCAGCGCCTGGCGCTCCAGCCGCGCCACCGGGTCGCGCGGGTCGGGCGCGGCGAGCACCGGCGTCGTGGGCGCGGCCTCGGGCTCGGGGCGCGCGTCCCGGCGCTGGCCCTGTCGCTGGTCCTGCGCGCCGCGCGACGGCGTCGACGCGGCCCGCGCGACCTCGCGGCGGACGTCCTCCGTGTCGATGCCGATCCAGCGCGCGAGGGAGCGGGAGTACCCGAGCTGCATCGACCGGTCACGGATCCCGGCGACCAGCGGCGCGGCCGCGCGCAGGGCTCCGACACGCCCCTCGACCGTGTCGAGGTCGAACGTGTCGAGCGTGGTGCGGATGACGAACTCGAAGAGCGGCTGGCGCCCGTCGACCAGCGCCCGCACGGCCTCGGGTCCGCGGGCCATGCGCAGCTCGCACGGGTCCATGCCGCCCGGCTCGACGGCGACGAAGGTCTGGGCGTGGAACCGCTGGTCCTCGCCGAACGCGCGCACGGCAGCCTTCTGCCCGGCGGCGTCGCCGTCGAACGTGAAGATGACCTCGCCGCCTAGCGAGGCCCCCGACGCGAGCTGCAGGCCGCCGCCGGCCGTGGTGTCGCCGAGCAGCCGGCGCACCACCTTGGCGTGGTCGCCGCCGAACGCGGTGCCGCAGGTCGCCACCGCCGAGTCCACACCGGACAGGTGGGCGGCCATGACGTCCGTGTAGCCCTCGACGATCACGACGCGCTTGCCCTGCGCGATCGACTTCTTGGCCAGGTCGATCCCGTACAGGACCTGGGACTTCTTGTAGAGCGACGTCTCGGGGGTGTTGAGGTACTTCGGCCCCTGGTCGTCGTCGTACAGGCGGCGGGCGCCGAAGCCGATCACCGCTCCCGTGACGTCGCGGATGGGCCACACGAGGCGGCCGCGGAACCGGTCGTAGATGCCGCGCTGGCCCTGGCTGACCAGCCCGGACGCGACGAGCTCCGCCTGCGTGAAGCCCCGCCCCTGCAGGTGGCGCAGCAGCGCGTCCCAGCCGGTCGGGGCGTAGCCCACGCCGAAGTGCTCGGCGTCGGCGCGGTCGAAGCTGCGCTCGGCGAGGAACGCCCGCCCGGCCTGCGCCCCCGGGCCGAAGAGCTGCTCGGAGTAGAACTCGGCGGCCACCTTGTGCGCCTCGATCAGGCGCTGGCGCCTGCCCGGCTCCTCGCGCGGGCCGCGGTCAGCGGCGGCGCCGGTGCGGGAGTCCTCGTAGCGCAGCTGCACGCCCGCGCGGTCGGCGAGGAACTCGACGGCGTCGGTGAACCCCATCCCGTCGATCTTCTGGACGAACGAGATGACGTCGCCGCCCTCGCCGCAGCCGAAGCAGTGCCAGCGCCCGACGCCCGGCCGGACGTGGAACGACGGCGTGCGCTCGTCGTGGAAGGGGCAGAGGCCCTTGAGGGAGCCGACGCCGGCGGGCTTGAGGGTGACGTGGGCGGAGACGATCTCCTCGATCCGTGCGCGTTCGCGTACAGCCTCCACGTCCTCGCGCTTGATCAGTCCCGCCACGGCCCTGAGTCTATGCGCGCCCGGCGGCGACCAGGTCGGCGGCCCCCGGGGCCGGGCGGGCGGCGGGATCGAGGGCCGCCGCGAGCGCTGCGCGGGAGGCGGCGCACCGGCGGGCGTAGGCGGCCGGCGGCGTCCCGAGGGCGCGCGCGAAGTCGGCGCTCAGGTGCGCCTGGTCGTAGTAGCCGACGGCGGCGGCCACCTCGGCGAGAGGGCGGCCGGGGTCGGCGGCGACCAGGTCCGCGGCGAGGTGGACCCGGTGGCGCTGCAGCACCCACTTGGGGCTGACGCCGACCCAGTCGGCGAAGAGCCGCTGCAGCGAGCGGGGCGTGGTGCCCACCAGGTCCGCGAGGTCCGCGACCCCGGCGTCCGGGCCCAGCTCCCCCGCGACCACCGCGCCGAGCACGCGCGCGACCCGGTCGAGGGCGAGCGCCGACCGCGGCGTCCGGCGCCCGGCGGCCGCGGCCCGCAGCACCGGGGTGACGGCCGCGACCGCCGCGGTGTCGCCGCCCGCCCGCGCCGCGTCGACCGCCCGGCGGCCGGCGGACTCGACGTCGTGCGCGGTCGGTCCGCGCGTGCCCGACAGCGCGGCGGCGGCCGGCGCGACGAGCCCCGGGCGCAGGACGTCCGGGGCTCCGAGCAGCACCCGCAGCGCGCCCGGGCGCAGCTTGGTGCCCAGCACCGCGCCCGACCCCCGCAGCGTCCGCGAGAACAGCCCGCCGGGGATCCCGTGCACGGCGAACCCGTCGACCTCGGCCACCACGTTGGCGTTCGGGTGCGGGATCACGACCTGCGTGAACTCGGCCCCGGGCGGCAGGTCCCAGCGGACCACCCAGTGCCGCTCCACCAGGTCCGCCAGGTCGGGGGCCGGGTCGAGGCGCACGAGCGCGAACCCGCCGCGGGCCGCGGCCGGGTCGACCAGCCCGCGGGTGGTCGCCGTGGGGCGCTGTTCGAACACCTGTCGCATTCCTCCAAGACTGCACCCACCTGCCGACACCAGCATGGGAACGCACGCCGGGACCGCCCGGACGCACGCTGGAGGGAGAGCCATGGACCTGTCACCGCTGCACCCGAACCTCACGGTCGCCGACCCGCGCGCCGCCATCGACTTCTACGTCGCCGGCCTGGGCGCCGAGGTGATCGACACCATCACCGCGGGCGACGCGATCATCCACTCCGACCTGCGGATCTCCACCGCCGCCGGCTCGTCCACGTTCACCGTGGCCGCCGCGTTCCCGGCCGAGGGGGCAGTGGCGCCCGAGCCGGACGGCGCCACGACCGGCTCGTTCACCCTCTACGTCGACGACGCCGACGCCGCGCACGCCCGCGCGGTCGCCGCGGGGGCGACGAGCACGCAGGAGCCCGGCGACTGGTTCCCGGGCTTCCGGCAGGCGGCCGTGCGCTGCCCGGCCGGGCACCGGTGGTTCTTCGCCCAGGTGGCCGACGACATCACGGCCGAGGACGTCCAGCGCGCCAGCGACGCGTGGATGGCCGAGCAGTCCTGACGACCGCCGGCGTCAGCCCTGCCGCACGAGCCGCTCGTGCCACTGCAGGGCCGAGACGTCGGTGAGCGACGCGACCTGGTCGACGACGTACCCCCCCCCCCCCGCGGGGGGGGGCGCCGCGGGGCCGGCGGCCGGGCC
>NZ_JBHXAW010000080.1:0-15693 GCF_042726645.1 Isoptericola sp. NPDC060257 | reverse complement strand
TGCCCCCGGTGCTCGTCGTCCTGAGCGTGGCCGGCGGCCTGCTGGTGATGGCCGGACCGCTCAAGGCGTTCCTCATGGCACGGCTCAAGGGCACCGACGAGGCTGTTCGAGTAGCCCCACTCGTTGTCGTACCAGGAGACGACCTTGACCTGGTTGCCGATCACCTTGGTGAGCTTCGCGTCGTAGATGCTCTGGTGCGGGTTGGTGACGATGTCCGTCGAGACGATGTCGTCCTCGACGTACTCGAGCACGCCCTTGAGGGGACCCTCGGCGGCGGCCTTGACCGCGGCGTTGACCTCCTCGACCGTGACCTCCTTGGGGGCCTCGAAGGTGAGGTCCGTGGCCGAGCCGGTGATGACCGGGACGCGCAGGGCGTAGCCGTCGAGCTTGCCCTTGAGCTCCGGGAGCACCAGGGCGACGGCCTTGGCGGCACCCGTGGTGGTCGGCACGATGTTCTGCGCGGCGGCGCGGGCGCGGCGGAGGTCCTTGTGCGGGCCGTCCTGCAGGTTCTGGTCGCCGGTGTACGCGTGGATCGTCGTCATGAGGCCGCGCTCGATGCCGATCGAGTCGTTGAGGGCCTTGGCGAGCGGCGCGAGGCAGTTCGTCGTGCAGGACGCGTTCGAGATGATGTGGTGCGCGGCCGGGTCGTACTGGTCGTTGTTCACACCCATGACGAAGGTCGCGTCCTCGTTCTTCGCCGGGGCGGAGATGATGACCTTCTTGGCGCCGGCGTCGATGTGCGCCTTGGCCTTGGTGGCGTCGGTGAAGAAGCCGGTGGACTCGATGACGATGTCCGCGCCCAGCTCGCCCCAGGGGAGGTTCGCGGGGTCGCGCTCGGCGAGCGCACGGATCTTCTGGCCGTCGACGATGATGTTGTCGTCGTCGAAGTCGACCGACTTCGGGAAGCGGCCCAGCACCGTGTCGTACTTGAGCAGGTGGGCCAGAGTCTTGTTGTCGGTCAGGTCGTTGACGCCGACGACCTCGATGTCCGCACCCGACTCCACGAGAGCGCGGTAGAAGTTCCGTCCGATCCGACCGAAGCCGTTGATCCCGACGCGGATGGTCACGATTGCCCTCCTCAGGGCGCGCCGGTGAGATCCCGACGCACACGGTTGATGCCGACTTCCGCACGCCGCGAGGGGCGTGCTGATGATTCACGTCGTGACCCCGGAACCACCCGACGTTCTTCCACCGGGCGGTCAGCCTCGGGTCACGTCGTCGTCACCTGACGGAATGAGCCTATACCCGAAACCGCGGTGCCGCTGACCCTCGACGGCCTCGTGAGACATGTGGTCTGACCATATGGACGCCGCGGCTCGCCGGCCACGGCCGGCGACCGGCGGACGGCGGACGCCCGGGCGCGCGACGGCGTCAGAGGTCCAGCAGCTCCGGGCTCAGGCCGGCCTCGGTGTCCGGGATCCCGACGTCGATGGCCCGCTTGTCCGCCGTCGACAGGAGGCGCCGGATCCGGCCCGCGACCGCGTCCTTGGACAGCGGCGGGTCGGCCAGCTGCCCGAGCTCCTCCAGCGACGCCTGCTTGTGCGCCAGGCGCAGCTCCCCCGCCTGCCGCAGGTGCTCGGGCACGTCCTCGCCCAGGATCTCGAAGGCGCGCTGCACCCGTGCGCCCGCCGCGACGGCGGCGCGCGCCGACCGCCGCAGGTTCGCGTCGTCGAAGTTCGCGAGCCGGTTGGCGGTGCCGCGCACCTCGCGGCGCGCGCGCCGCTCCTCCCAGATCTCGCGGGTGCGCACCGCGCCCATCCGGCGCAGGATCTCCCCGATCGCCTCGCCGTCGCGCACCACGACGCGGTCCACGCCCCGCACCTCTCGCGACTTCGCCTGCACGCCCAGGCGCCGCGCGGCGCCGACCAGGGCGAGCGCCGCCTCGGGCCCGGGGCACGTGACCTCCAGCGCCATGGAACGGCCCGGCTCCGTGAGCGACCCGTGCGCGAGGAACGCACCACGCCACACCGCCTCCGCCTCCACGACTCCCGCCGACACGACCTCCGGGGCGAGACCGCGCACCGGCCGCCCCCGGGAGTCCAGCAGGCCCGTCTGGCGGGCGAGAGACTCGCCGTCGCGCACCACGCGCACCACGTACCGGTTGTTCTTGCGCAGGCCCCCGGCCTGCACCACGATCAGGTCGCTCGTGTGCCCGTAGAGCTCCGTGATCGACTGCCGCAGCCTCGCCGCGGCCGCCTCGTCGTCCAGCTCCGCCTCGATCACCACGCGGCCCGAGATGATGTGCAGCCCGCCGGAGAACCGCAGCGTCGCCGAGACCTCCGCCTTGCGGCACGACGTCCGGGTCACCTTGATCCGCGCGAGCTCGTCCTTCACCTCTGCCGTCAGCGCCATGGCGTCATCCTGCCACGCGAGGCAAGCACCCTGAGCCGTCGGCGGAGCCCCACCGGGACCCGTCACACGTCCCCGTAGACGCCCTCGAACACGTCGCGATAGGCCGCCGCCAGGCGCAGCGGGTCGTGGCGCGCCGTCCCGTCGCCGCGACGGACCTGCCGCATGAGCAGCCGCGCACCCATCGCCTGGGCGGCGTCGGCGAGCTCGTCGACGTCCTCGACGGCGGACGGGTCGGCCAGCACCGCGTCCACGCGCAGCCCGGGCGCGTGCCGGAACAACGCCTCGAGGTGGTCGGTCGCGGTGAGCCCCTGGGTCTCGCCGCGCTCGGCGGCCAGGTTGAGAGTCACGCACACCCGCGCGTCGGTCTCGTGCAAGGCCTTCGCGAGCTCCGGCACCAGCAGGTGCACCAGCACCGACGAGTACCAGGATCCCGGGCCCAGCACGACCCAGTCCGCGGTGCGGACCGCCTCCACCGCCTCCGGGCACGCCGGCGGGTCCGCCGGCACCAGCCGCAGCTGCTCGATCCGCCCCTCGGACACGGCGACACGGCTCTGCCCGACGACGGTGTCGAGCGTCGCGACGCCGTCGCGGCGCACGTCCGCCTCGACCACGAGGGGCACCGACGCCATGGGCAGCACGCGCCCCCGCGCGCCGAGCAGCCGGCCGACCCAGTCGAGCCCCGTCACCGTGTCACCGAGCAGCTCCCACAGCGCGACGATCAGGAGGTTGCCCATGGCGTGCTTGTCCAGGCTGCCGCCCGACACGAACCGGTGCTGCAGCAGGTCGCTCCAGGTGCGGCCCCACTCGGAGTCGTCGCACAGCGCCGCGAGCGCCATCCGGAGGTCGCCGGGCGGCAGCACGTCGAGCTCGTCACGCAGGCGGCCCGACGACCCACCGTCGTCCGCGACGGTCACGACGGCGGTCAGCCGGTCGGACATCAGACGCAGCGCGGACAGGCTCGCGAACAGCCCGTGCCCTCCCCCGAGCGCCGTCACCGCCGGCGCCCCCGGGCTCGCGACCGGCGTCGTCACTCCTTCCCCAGGTCGCGCGCGGTGAGGGAGACCCGCTGGCCCGCGTCCCGCAGCCGCTGGGCGATCTCGCCCGCGATCGCGACCGAGCGGTGCTTCCCCCCGGTGCACCCCACCGCGATCGTCACGTACCGCTTCTCCTCGGCCAGGTAGCCGGCGAGGACCGGCTCGAGCGCGGCCACGTACCGGTCCACGAACTCCCGCGCCCCGGGCCGGGCGAGCACGTACTCCCGCACCGGGGCGTCGCGGCCCGTGAGGTGACGCAGCTCGGTGATCCAGTACGGGTTCGCCAGGAAACGGACGTCCACGACGTGGTCGGCGTCGAGGGGGATGCCGTACTTGAAGCCGAACGCGAGCACGTTCACGCGCAGCGCGTCGGGGGCGCCGTCCGCGATGGCGGCGCGCACCTCGCGCGCGAGGTCGTGCACCGACAGCTCCGACGTGTCGATGACGACGTCGGCGCGCTCGGCGATCGACGCGAGCGCGCGGCGCTCCTCGCCGATGCCGTCGAGGATCCGCCCCTCGCCCTGCAGGGGGTGCGGTCGGCGGACGCTCTCGTAGCGCCGCACCAGGGTCTCGTCGCGCGCGTCGAGGAACAGGATCCGGTAGTTCACCCCGGCGTCGCGCAGGTGCTGCAGGACCCGGGTGAGCTCGGCGAAGTACTCCCGCCCGCGCACGTCGACCACGACCGCGAGCCGCTCCACGGACGAGCCCGCCCGGGTCATGAGGTCGACGAGCGGCACGATCATCATCGGCGGCAGGTTGTCGACCACGAACCAGTCGAGGTCCTCGAGGACGCCCGCGGCACGCGAGCGGCCGGCGCCCGACATGCCGGTGATGATCAGCACCTCCGGCTCGGACTGCTCCGGGGCGGGGGTCGTGGCCTCGATCTCGGGGATGCCCTGCGGGACGGTGATGGGGTCCGGCTCGCTCATGCGCCCAGCATGCCAGGGCCCGCCGCGTCCTGGCTGGTCGGCGCGCTGCTCCGGTCGGCGGTGGCGTCGGCCGAGCTGTCGTCGGCGGCGCCGGCTGAGGTGACGTCGGCGCGGGTGGCGGGCTCCGACGCGTCGGAGCTCCCTGCGGCGCCGGGGCCGCCGCCGAGCGCCGCGACGACGGCCTCGGCGGTGCGGCGACCCATGCCGCGCACCTGGGCGATCTCGTCGACGCTCGCCGCGCGCAGCTTCTTGACCGAGCCGAACGTGCTCAGCAGCGCCTTGCGCCGCGCCGGTCCGAGGCCCGGCACCTCGTCGAGCGCCGAGGTCATCATCCCCTTGCTCCGGCGCTGCCGGTGCGCCGTGATGGCGCGCCGGTGCGCCTCGTCGCGCACCCGCTGGAGCAGGTACAACGCCTCGGAGGAGCGCTGCAGGATCACCGGGTAGTCCTCACCGGGGAGCCACACCTCCTCGAGCCGCTTCGCGAGCCCGCACAGCGCGACGTCGGTGACCCCCAGCTCGTCCAGGGCGCGCTGGGCCGCCGCCACCTGGGGCGGGCCGCCGTCGACCACGACGAGGTTGGGCGGGTAGGCGAACCGCTTGCGCTCCCCCGCCTCCCTCGCCTGCTCTGCGGGAACCTCGCCCGACCGAGGGCGGGCGACCTGGGGCGGGCGCCCGTCCTCGTCGCTGTCGTCGAGCTCCACCTCGCCCGACGCCAGCCGGTCGGCCAGGTAGCGGCGGAACCGGCGGGTGATGACCTCGTGCATGGCTGCCGTGTCGTCCCGCGCCCCGTCACCCTCGGGACCCCGGACCGAGAAGGTGCGGTACTCGCTCTTGCGCGGCAGCCCGTCCTCGAAGACGACCATCGACGCGGACTGGTAGGTGCCCTGGGTGTGCGAGACGTCGTAGCACTCGATGCGCAGGGGCGCCGACTCGAGGCCCAGCGCCTCCTGGATCTCGCGGAGCGCCTGGCTGCGGGTGGTGAGGTCGCCGGCACGGCGGGTGCGGTGCAGCGCGAGAGCGTGCTCCGCGTTGGCCCTGACCGTGGCGGCGAGCTCGCGCTTGTCGCCGCGCTGCGGCACCCGCAGCTCCACGCGAGCACCGCGCAGCCCCGTCAGCCAGGCCGTCATCTGCGCCGGGTCGGGGGGAAGCACCGGGACCAGCACCTCGCGCGGGACGGCGTCGCGCGCCTCGCGGCGTGCCGCCGCGCGTCCCTCGACGTCGAGGTCGGCCTCCTCCGCCGCCGTGCGCGCGTCCTCGACGGCGCCGTACACCTGCTGCAGCAGGTGCTCCACGAGCTCCGCGTCCGTGACGTCCTCGACCTTCTCCACGACCCAGCCGCGCTGCCCGCGGATGCGTCCGCCGCGCACGTGGAACACCTGGACGGCGGCCTCGAGCTCGTCGCCCGCGAGCGCGAAGATGTCGGCGTCGGTCGCGTCGGGGAGCACGACGGCGTTCTTCTCCGTGGCCCGGCGCAGCGCCTGGATGTCGTCGCGCAGCCGGGCGGCCTGCTCGTACTCCATGGACGCGGCGGCCTCGTTCATCCGCGCGGTGAGGCGCCGCTCGAACCGCTGCGTGTCGCCGGCCATGAAGTCGCAGAAGTCCTGCGCCAGCTGCTTGTGGTCGTCGACGGTGATCCGACCGACGCAGGGCGCCGAGCACTTGTCGATGTAGCCCAGCAGGCACGGTCGGCCCGTCTGGTGGGCACGGCGGTACACGCCGGCCGAGCAGGTGCGGATCGGGAAGACCCGCAGCAGGAGGTCGAGGGTCTCGCGGATCGCCCAGGCGTGGCCGTACGGCCCGAAGTACCGCGTGCCGGGGCGCTTGGCCCCGCGCATCACCTGGGCGCGCGGCACCTCCTCCGCCATGGTCACCGCGAGGTACGGGTACGACTTGTCGTCGCGGTACTTCACGTTGAACCGCGGGTCGTACTCCTTGATCCACGAGTACTCGAGCGCCAGGGCCTCGACCTCGGTGCCCACCACCGTCCACTCCACCGACGCCGCCGTGGTCACCATGCTCTGCGTGCGGTGGTGCAGGTGGGCGACGTCCTGGAAGTAGTTCGACAGCCGCGCCCGGAGGTTCTTCGCCTTGCCCACGTAGATCACGCGGCCGTGCGCGTCGCGGAACCGGTAGACGCCGGGTGACGTGGGGATCTCCCCCGGCTTCGGGCGGTAGGTCGCTGGGTCGGCCATGCCGTCAGCCTAGGTCAGGCCACCGACGCCCCCGGCGCCGCGGTGGGCGGCCCCGGGGGCCGGCGGCCGCTACTTCATCGTCCCCGCCGTGACGGACCCCTGGAGCTGGCGCTGGAAGATCAGGTAGGCGATGAGCACCGGCACGATCGTCACGACCACCGCCGCGAACATCGCGCCGAAGTCCACGGCGTACCCCGCCGACGACACGAACGCGGCCAGCCGCTGGGACAGCACGTAGTTCTGCTGCTCGGGGTTCAGCGCGATCGGCAGGATGAACTGGTTCCACAGGCCCAGGAAGTTGAAGATCGCCACCGACGCCATGCCGGGTCTCGCCATGGGCAGCATCACCTGGAAGAAGGTCCGCCAGTTCCCCGCCCCGTCGATCGCCGCGGCCTCGGCGATGTCGTCCGGCAGCCCTCGGAAGAACGCGTAGAGGAAGAACACCGTGAAGGGCAGCGCGAACGCCACGTACACCACGATCAGCCCCGGCAGCGTGCCGAGCAGGGCGGCGTTCTGGAGCACGAAGAACAGCGGGACGATCGCGAGGAAGACGGGGAACGTCAGGCCCGCCAGCATGAGGTAGTAGATGGCCCGCCGCCCGGGGAACTCGAACCGGGCGAGCACGTAGGCGCACATCGCCCCCAGGAGCATCACGAGCACCAGCGCGGACCCCACCACGATGATCGTGTTCACGAAGGCACGGCCGATCTGGGCGTCGACCCACGCGTTCTCGTAGTTCGTGAACGACCAGTGCTCCGGCAACGAGAACGGCGACGCGAAGATCTCCGCGCTCGTCTTGAAGGAGCCGATGAGCACCCAGACCATCGGTGCGATGACGAGGATGCACCAGATCACGAGGACGGTGTGCGAGACCCCGGCGGCGAGGCGGTCGCCGCCCGCCGCGCGTGCGGCCCGGGTCCGTGGGACGGCACGTGCCGCGCGCGGCACCGCCTCGGCGTGGGCGGTCATCCCCGGCCCCTCTCGCTCCGGCCGCCGGCGAGGCGGTTCACGGTGAACACCAGCGCGGCGAACACCAGGGTCACGATCGCCATCGCCACGCCCATCGCGCTGGCGTAGCCGAACTTCCCCTCCGTGAACGCCGTGCGGAACAGCTGCTGGGACATCACGAGCGTCGAGTTGTCGGGGCCGCCCTGCGGGTTGAGCGCCTGCACGTACACGAACAGGTCGAGCGCGATGATCCCCAGGTAGATGTAGGCGGTCTGCACGTTGTCCCGGATGAGCGGCAGCGTGATGGACCACGAGGTCCGCCACCGCCCGGCGCCGTCGATCCGCGCAGCCTCGTAGATCTCCGACGGGACGCCCTTGATCGCCGCGATGAAGAGCAGCATGTAGAAGCCGACGAAGCCCCACACCACCACGAACATCGTCACGGGCATCGCCGTGCCCACGTTCCCCAGCCACGCGAACGACTGGAACCGGTCGAGCCCCAGCCCCGTGAGGATGCCGTTGACCAGACCGTTGCTCGGGTCGAGGATCAGGCGCCACATGATGCCGACGGCGATCGCCGGGATCACGTACGGGAAGAGAGACACGACCCGGTAGAAGCCCGACCCGCGGACGCCCCGGACCTGTCCCCTCCCCGCTCCGCCCACCGTGATGAGGATCGCGAACGTCAGCGCGATGACGATGGTGATGAGCGGGATGAACAGGCCGAACATCACGCTGTTCCCGACGGCGTTGACGAACCGCGGGTCCTGCAGCAGCGTCGTGAAGTTCGCCAGGCCCACGACGTCGAACTCGGTCGTGAAGCCCGACCAGTTGGTGAGGGCGTAGAACGCGGCCTGGACGAACGGCCAGATCACGAAGACCAGGAAGAGCGCGAGCGGGAGACCGAGGAAGACGACGAAGAAGCTCACGGTGTCGAACGACCACCCGCCCAGCCGCCCCCAGCGGGGCCCGCGCCCGGGCCCCGCAGGAGCTCCCTCGCCGGCGGGCAGGACCTGCCCGGCGCCGGGGATGGCGGTCATGACACCTCGATCTTGTCGATCGTGTCGTCGTTCGCGATACGGTCCGTGATCGCCTGCAGCTCCTTGGTGAGGTCCGCCACCGACTTCTTGCCGTCGAGGAAGGAGTTCCAGATCGGGAGCTGCTCCTGGTTCATGCCGTACGTGTTGACGAAGTTGAACGTGAAGATGTCGGTCCCGGCCGCGCTGAGCATCTCGGTCTGCGACACCAGCGCCGTCGACCCGAACCCGTCGGCGGGGACGATGTCCTTCACGATCGTCGGGGCCAGCTTCGTCTTGGAGAAGTTCGTCGCGGCCTCCTTCGAGAGCATGACCCGCAGCAGCTCCTTGCCGCCCGCGACGCTCTTGGCCTGCGACGGCACGATGAACGGCTCGCCGGCGGTCGAGTGCAGCGCCGTGGCGGGCATCGCCGGGCTCGCGGTGACCGAGAAGCTCGGGACGCCCTTCATCTGGAAGTCGGACGCCGTCTGGTCCTTCATCTCGTTCTCGATCCAGGAGCCCGACGGGTAGAGCAGCGCCTCCTGCTTGTTGCTCCACTGCGCCTGGGCCGCGGTGAACTGCGTGCCCGACCCGCCGGGCTTGAAGTACCCGGCGTCGATGATCTCCTTCATGATCGTGAAGGTCGCCTGGAGCGAGTCGTTGGACCAGCAGTCCGGCTCGAGGTTCTCGAGCGCCAGCCGGACCTCGTCGCCGCCCTCCTTGATGGCCGACTCGATCGCGAGGGTCTGGTAGTACGTCGCGGCCTCGGTGCCCCACAGGAAGAGGTACTTGCCGGCCTTCTTCGCCTCCGCGCCGAGGGCCTTGGCCTCCTCCCACGTGGCGGGCGGCGTCCAGCCGTTCTTGTCGAAGAGGCTGCCCGAGTACCAGACGCCGTAGACGGTGAGCACGTAGTTGAGCGCCGCGAACTTGTCCCCGTAGGTGCCCGGGGCGAGGACGCCCTCGTACAGGGTGTCGCGGATGGTCGTGCCCTCGACGTTGGGCGCGTCGATGATGTCGGTGAGGTCCTCGAGCTGGTCGAGGATCGTGTTGAACCCGATCGACTGGGCGCCCGAGTTGTCCACCAGGTCGGGCGGGTTGCCGCCGACGAACCGCGGCTGCAGCTCCGTGGCGATCTGCGTCGAGGGCGAGACCTTGACGGTCGATCCGGCGTGCAGGCCGGCGAGGACCTTCCCGGCGAACTCGACGTAGTCGACGCCGTAGCCGCCGTCGAAGATCACGGCGTCGACCGTGGTGTTCTCGGCCATGCCGAACGGGTTCTTCGCGTCCGTGGAGCCGCCGGTCGCGGCGCTCGTGGTCGCCTCGCCGCCGCCACCGCCCGTGGCGCATGCCGCGAGCGGGAGGCCGAACGGGACGGCGGCGGCCGTGTACATCACGGCGCGGAGCACCGACCGGCGGGAGGGCTGGGGGGTGATGTTGCTCTGGTCAGTGGTGAAGTTGCTGGTCATCGTCGTTGATGCCCTTCGTGTCAGGGTGCGTCGCTCGACGCCCCGTCAACCGTGCTGCTCTGCCCGCTCAGGCCCTGCGCCGACCTCCTCGTCTCGCACCGTGAGGCGTTGCGGCGGGTTCCGCACCGCTCACGGAAATATCTCCCATCCACCACGGGGATGGAGTGGAAAATATTCACGCGCGGTCGCCACGTCAACCGCCCACACGACAGTGTGACCGGACTGGTATAGATCACCCGCTCGGGTGCGGGTGGCCCCTTACGAGGCGGGTGCCGCGAGCCGCACGGGCGCCGGCTCGACGATGACCGCGAAGTTGACCGACCGTGCGATGAAGCACAGGGCGTGCGCGCGGTGGTGGAGCTCCGCCACGGCCTCGTCCGTCGCCTGCGGGCCCGCGTCGACGGTCACCCGGGGTCGCAGCGTGACGTCGGTGAACTGCCCCTCGCCCCGGGACTCCACCCGCATCGTGCCGGTCGTGTCGTCCACGTACTCGCGGACCACCAGGCCGTGCTCGGCGGCCAGGTGGAGGAACCACAGCATGTGGCACTGCGCGAGGCTCGCGACGAACAGCTCCTCCGGGTTGTGCCGCGCCGGGTCACCACGGAACGCCGGGTCGGCGCTCCCGAGCAGCGGCGGCTTGCCCGAGACCAGGACCGTGTGGTCCCGGGAGTACGACGTGTAGGACGTCGTGCCCGGACCGCCACCGGGGTCGGAGGCCCCGGCCTCGGCAGCATCGGGCCAGGCGACGGTCACGGCGTAGTTGTGGTGCGCTCCCATGGCCACACGCTAGGACGTCAGGCGGCGCTGCGCTTACCGGGACGCTTCGACGCGGTCTTCCCCTTCGTCGTCGCCTTCCCCGAACCCTTCGTCGTGCCCTTCGCCGAGCTCCGCGCACGCGGCGCCGACGACGCCGAGGTCGCGGCGGCGGACCTCGCCCGGCCGGCAGGGGTCGCCGTCGGCACGGGCGGGTGCTCCTGGAGGATCGGCGCGAGGAACTGGCCCGTGTGGCTCGCCGCGACCTGCGCGACGTCCTCGGGCGTGCCCTCCGCCACGACCGTCCCGCCGCCGGAGCCGCCCTCCGGCCCCATGTCGACGATCCAGTCGGCGCTCTTGATGACGTCGAGGTTGTGCTCGATGACGAGGACGGTGTTGCCCTTCTCCACCAGCGACTGCAGCACGCCGAGCAGCTTGCGGATGTCCTCGAAGTGCAGGCCCGTGGTCGGCTCGTCCAGGACGTAGATCGTGCGACCCGTGGAGCGCTTCTGCAGCTCGCTCGCAAGCTTGACCCGCTGCGCCTCGCCGCCCGAGAGCGTCGGCGCCGGCTGCCCGAGGCGGACGTAGCCGAGACCCACCTCGACCAGCGTGGTGAGGTAGCGCGAGATCGCGGGGAACGCGGCGAAGAACTCCGCGGCCTCCTCGATCGGCATGTCCAGCACGTCCGCGACCGTCTTGCCCTTGAAGTGCACCTCGAGGGTCTCGCGGTTGTACCGCGCGCCGTGGCACACCTCGCACGGCACGTAGACGTCGGGCAGGAAGTTCATCTCGATCTTCAGCGTGCCGTCGCCCGCGCACGCCTCGCAGCGCCCGCCCTTGACGTTGAAGGAGAAGCGGCCCGGCCCGTAGCCGCGGACCTTCGCCTCCTCGGTCTCCGCGAAGATCTTGCGGATCCGGTCCCACACGCCCGTGTAGGTGGCCGGGTTGGAGCGCGGCGTGCGCCCGATCGGCCCCTGGTCGACGTGCACCACCTTGTCGAGCTGGTCCACGCCCGTGACCCGGGTGTGCCGGCCCGCCACCTGGCGCGCGCCGTTGAGCTCGTTCGCGAGCACGGTGTGCAGGATCGAGTTGACCAGCGTCGACTTGCCGGACCCCGAGACGCCCGTGACCGCCGTGAGCACGCCGAGCGGGAAGGACACGTCGATCCCCCGCAGGTTGTTCTCCCGGGCGCCGACGACCGTGACCTTCCGGCCGGGGTCGGTCGCGCGACGCTCCGCGGGCAGCGCGATGCTGCGCCGCCCGGAGAGGTAGGCGCCGGTCATCGAGCCCTCGGCCTCGAGGAGCCCGGCATAGTCGCCCGAGTGCACGACGCGGCCGCCGTGCTCGCCCGCGCCGGGGCCGACGTCGACGATCCAGTCTGCCGCGCGGATCGTGTCCTCGTCGTGCTCGACGACGATCAGCGTGTTGCCGAGGTCCCGCAGGCGGGTCAGCGTCTCGATGAGGCGGCGGTTGTCGCGCTGGTGCAGGCCGATCGAGGGCTCGTCGAGCACGTACAGCACGCCGACGAGGCCGGAGCCGATCTGGGTGGCGAGCCGGATGCGCTGGGCCTCGCCGCCGGACAGGGTGCCCGCCGGACGCTCGAGCGACAGGTAGTGCAGGCCCACGTCGACGAGGAAGCCGAGCCGGGCGTGGATCTCCTTGAGGACCTCTGCCGCGATCGCGCGCTCGCGCTCGCCCAGCTCGAGCCCGTCGAGGAAGGTCTTGGCCTGGTCGATCGGCAGCCTGCACACGTCCCAGATCGACTTGCCGCCGACGGTGACCGCGAGGACCTCGGGCTTGAGCCGTGCCCCCGAGCACACGGGGCACGGGACCTCGCGCATGTAGGCCTCGTACTTCTCCTTCGACCAGTCGGACTCGGTCTCCCGGTGCCGCCGCTCCAGGAAGGTCACCGCGCCCTCGAAGCCGGTGGAGTACTGCCGCTCGCGGCCCCACCGGTTCTTGTACCGCACGTGCACCTGGTGGTTGCGGCCGAACAGGATCGCGTCACGGGCGCGCTGCGGCAGCGCGCGCCACGGCACGTCCATGGAGAAGCTCATCTCCTCCGCCAGCGCGGTGAGCACCCGCTCGAAGTACTCCGACGACGTCTGCGCCCACGGCACCACGGCACCGTCGCGCAGGGTCCTCTCCTCGTCCGGCACGACGAGGTCGGCGTCGACCTCGAGGCGGAAGCCGATGCCGGTGCACTCCGGGCACGCGCCGTACGGGGCGTTGAAGGAGAACGTGCGCGGCTCGATCTCGTCGAGCGCGAGCGGGTGGTCGTTGGGGCACGCCCGCTTCTCCGAGAACTTGCGCACCCGGTCGACGTCGTCGATGTCGGCGTCGACGAGCTCCACCATGACCAGGCCGCCCGCGAGGCGCAGCGCGGTCTCCACCGAGTCGGTGAGCCGGCGCTGGACGCCGTCGCGCGACACGAGGCGGTCGACGACGACCTCGATGTCGTGCTTGAGCTTCTTCTCGAGCGTGGGCGGGCTGGTCAGCTGCACCACCTCGCCGTCGACCCGCGCGCGGGCGAAACCCTGCGTCTGCAGCTCGGCGAACAGGTCGGCGTACTCGCCCTTGCGCCCGCGCACGACGGGTGCGAGCACCTGGTAGCGCGTGCCCTCCGGCAGCTCGAGGAGCTTGTCGACGATCTGCTGCGGCGTCTGCGAGCGGACCGGCTCGCCGCACACGGGGCAGTGCTGCGTCCCCGCGCGGGCGAAGAGCAGGCGCAGGTAGTCGTAGACCTCGGTGATCGTGCCGACCGTCGACCGCGGGTTGCGGTTGGTCGACTTCTGGTCGATCGACACCGCGGGCGACAGGCCCTCGATGAAGTCGACGTCGGGCTTGTCCATCTGGCCGAGGAACTGGCGGGCGTACGCGGAGAGCGACTCCACGTAGCGACGCTGCCCCTCGGCGAAGATCGTGTCGAACGCCAGGGAGGACTTCCCCGAGCCCGACAGCCCGGTGAAGACGATCAGCTCGTCGCGCGGGAGATCGAGCTCGATGTTGCGCAGATTGTGCTCGCGGGCGCCGGAGATGACGAGGCGGTTGCTCACCCGGGCATCTTACGTCGGGACGCCGACATTCGTACAGGCGTTCTATACCTTTCGGGGCCTTTTCGTGTGCCTGACCGGTCACACCCGGCCGCCTGACCCGCTCCCGGACTCCCCCGGCCCGCGACCGCACGGGGTGCTTGGATACGGCCATGTCCGTCTACGCCGTCACGTACGTCTACGTCACCGACCCCGACCGCCTCGCGGAGGTCCGACCGGAGCACCGGGAGTTCCTCCGTGGCCTGCACGAGAGCGGCACGCTGCGCGTGTCCGGCCCGCTGCCCGCGACGCCGGACGGCGAGCCCGGCGGCGCGCTCCTGGTCGTCGAGGCCGACGACGCGACCGGCGCGCTCGAGCTGCTCGCGGCCGACCCCATGCGGCGCGAGGGTCTGGTCGCGCACCGCGCGGCGCGGGAGTTCGTGCCCGTGATCGGCGGGTTCGCCGCCTGACGCCGGACGACGCGCACAGGCCCCGAACGGCGTGCCGTCCGGGGCCTGTGCGCTCGTGTCGTCAGCGGCCCGAGGACTCCGGCCCGGAGGATGCGGGAGCGGATCCGGGCTCCGACGCCACGTCCTGCGTCTCCGGTGCCGCCGTCGTCGACGACGCCGCACCCGCTGCGTCCGCCGCGCCCGCCGGCGCCGCGTCCTTCGCGGCGACCGCGGCGGTCCGCCGCGTCTTCGCCAGGCTCGCGACGGTCGCGATCGCGATCGAGCCGAGGATCACGGCGAGGGACAGCCAGATCGGGATCTCGGGCGCCCAGGCGACGTGCTCGCCCCCGTTGATGAACGGGAGCGTGTTGGTGTGCAGCGCCTCGAGGATGAGCTTGACGCCGATGAACCCGAGGATGACCGCCAGGGCGATCGGCAGGTACACCAGCCGCTCGAGCAGGCCGCCGAGCAGGAAGTAGAGCTGCCGCAGGCCCATGAGGGCGAAGATGTTCGCGGTGAAGACGATGAACGGGTCCTTCGTCAGCCCGAAGATCGCGGGGATCGAGTCGAGCGCGAACAGCAGGTCCGTGGAGCCGATCGCGACGAACACCACGAGCATCGGGGTGAACAGCTTCTTGCCGTCGACCACCGTGCGCACCTTCGCGCCGTCGTACTCCTGGCTCACCGGCAGCACGCGGCGGAGCAGGCGGATCGCGACGTTCTCCTTGAACTCCTCCTCGTCGTCGCCCCCCGCCACGAGCTTGACCGCCGTGTAGATGAGGAACGCGCCGAAGAGGTAGAAGACCCACACGAACTGCTCGAGGATCGCCGCCCCCGCGAGGATGAACGCCCCGCGCAGCACCAGCGCGATGATGATGCCGACCATCAGCACCATCTGCTGGTGCCGCTTCGGCACCGCGAACCGCGACATGATGATGACGAAGACGAACAGGTTGTCCACGCTCAGGGAGTACTCCGTGAGCCAGCCGGCGTAGAACTCCCCGGCGGGGGCGGTGCCGCCCACCGCGAGCACGATCAGCCCGAACACCAGCGCCAGGGCGACGTAGAAGCCGACCCACAGGCCGCTCTCCTTCATGCTCGGCACGTGGGGGCGCCTGCCGACGATGGCGAGGTCGACGGCGAGCAGGACGATCAGCGCCGCGAGCGACGCCCACTCGAACCAGACCGGCAGCTCGTGGATCATGCGTCTCCTTCGGAGGTGGGTGTCGGCGAGGCCGTGGCACGGGCCCGACGGTCACGCCGGTCGCGCGCCAGGGAGGCGATCGTCGTGACGGCGAGCACCACCACGATGAAGCTGAGGGACAGCGTCGTCGAGATCTCGGGGATCGCCTCGACGTGCTGCCCGCCGTTGATGAACGGCAGCTCGTTGGTGTGCAGGGCGTGGATCACCAGCTTGACACCGATGAAGCCGAGGATCGCCGCGAGGCCGTAGTTGAGGTAGACGAGGCGGTCCAGGAGGCCGTCCACGAGGAAGTAGAGCTGCCGCAGGCCGAGCAGGGAG
>NZ_JBHXAW010000079.1:0-15822 GCF_042726645.1 Isoptericola sp. NPDC060257 | reverse complement strand
GATGCAGGGCTCCCGCGCCGTCATGCGCACCGCCCGCCGCACCTTCGGCGGGGACGCCGCCGTCATGTACTCCCGCGCCTGCTACCGCGGCGACCGGTACAGCGTGTTCGTGCCCCTGCGCGAGGCGCGGCCCACGCTCGTCCCCCGCACCCGGTCCACCGACCCCGGCACCGACGCCGGCCGCGCCGTCCAGCCTTCCGCACCCCCCGGACGCATCCCCGAAGGGAGCCCCCGATGAGCACGCCCGACCCCGACGCGCAGCTCGCCGCCTCGATCCTCGCCGGTCTCGGCGGGGTGGAGAACATCGAGGAGATCGACCCGTGCACGACCCGGCTGCGGTCCCTCGTCAAGGACCCGGCGCTCGTCGACGCCGCGCTGCTCAAGCGCGCCGGGGCCTTCGGCGTGATGATCAACGGGCGGGTCGTGCAGGTGGTCGTCGGCCCCCGCGTCGACACGATCGCGTCCGACCTCGCCGAGCTCATGTGAGCCAGGCCCCGCACCCACCGACCCCCGGAATCTCCACCCGGACCCACCAAGGAGCATCATGAGCAAGGCACAGCAGATCCTCGACGCGCTCGGCGGCGACGACAACATCATCGACCTCGAGCCGTGCATCACCCGGCTCCGTGTCGAGGTCGAGGACCCCGCCAAGGTGATCGACGCCGACCTCACGAAGGCGGGCGCCATCGCGGTCGTGCGCTCAGGAGTCGCCATCCAGGTCATCGTCGGCCCCGAGGCCGACACCCTCGCCTCCGACATCGAGGACCTGCGCTGATGACGGCGCTGACCGTCCTCGCGCCCGTCACCGGCACCGTCGTCGACGTGTCCGAGGTGGACGACCCGGTGTTCGCCGCCGGCCTCGTCGGCCCCGGCCTCGCGATCGAGCCCGACGGCGTCCGCGGGGCCGAGGCGGTCGCACCCATCACCGGGACGATCGTCAAGCTGCACCCGCACGCGTTCGTCGTCCAGCACGACGACGGCCGCGCCGTGCTCGTGCACCTCGGCATCGACACCGTCAAGCTCGGCGGCGAGGGCTTCACCACCCACGCGTCCGAGGGCGACGTCGTGCAGCGCGGCACGGTGCTGGTCACCTGGGACCCGGCGGCGGTGCGCGCCGGCGGCAAGTCCGCCGTCTGCCCCGTCGTCGCGCTCGAGGCCACGCCCGACGCCGTCGACCACCTCGCGCAGGTCGGCACGATGGTCGAGCACGGCGAGGACCTGCTCACCTGGGGCTGAGTCACCGGCCGGGGTAGCTCGACGAATCCAGGGCTACCTCGGCACGAGGGTGACGCCCAGCGCCTCGAGGACGGCGTCGACCGGGTTGCAGTAGGTCAGCCCCGAGCCGTCGGCACCGCCGGTCTCGGAGCCGGCGAACAGCAGGCCGAGCGCGACGCCGTCCTCGCGGTAGACGAGCGAGCCGGAGTCGCCGCCGCGCGAGAACGTGCCACCGGTGCCCTCCACCTCGATCTGGTTGTCGAAGGACAGCGCGCCGAGCTCGTCGCCGTACCCGACGACGACGTCGTCCATCTCGATGGCCGTGACCCGGCCCTGCGTGTGCGCCGTGGTGCGCCCGATCTTCGCGACCACCTCGTCGCCCGCCGCCACGGCGGTGGTGGTCACCGCGCCCACCGGGTACGTCGGGTCGATCTCGATCCCGTCGTCCACGAGGGCGAGCGCGGCGTCCACGGTGGCCGGCGCGCCGGGCGTCAGCGGCACCACCTGCGCGAGGGTGCCGACCCGGTCCCCGGGAGCGCGGCCGCCGTCGGCCGGGCCGGGCTGCACGACGACGTCGCCGACCTGCGCGGACGGCGATCCCGCGAGCACGTGGAAGTTGGACAGCACGTAGCGCGCGCCCTCCTCGCCGGACTTGACCACGAACGCGCCGAGCGTGCCCGCGGTGACGTCCACGTGCGCGACCGAGACCCCGGGCCGCAGGGGCCGCACCCTGTCCGTCTCCCCGAGGGCGCGCGCCGTGGCGACGGGCGGGCGGGCCTGCGCGCCGAGCGTCCGGATGCGTCCGGTACGCCGGACGTCGACGGCGTCGCCCGCCTCGGCGGCCAGCTTGCGCACGAACGACCGCGCCGTCGGGACCCCGAGCCGGTAGCGGACCGCGATGCCGTACGCGCCGTCGCCCTGGGGCGCGAGACCCAGCGACAGGGTGGGCGCGCGCACCACGTCCGCGGGAGTCGCGTCGTCGCCGACCGCGTACGGGCTGGCGGGCACGCCGTGCCGTTCGGCCAGGTCACGGGCGAAGTCGGTGAGCTGTGCCTTGGTCTCGCGCGCCTGGGTGAGGTCCATGCGGCGAGTCTGGTGCAGACCTGTGACACACCCGATGTCACAAACCGGCGAGTCGGACATCTCTCCCTGACGTGAGACCCGCACCAACCCTGCTCTCGCCCGACTTCGACGACGTCCGACGCGCCCTCTCCTGGGCGCTCGACCACGACCTGCACGCGCTCCTCGAGCACCGCCAGGTCGCCCACCTCGGCAAGGCCGCCCGGCGGCGCGCCGACACCCTCCTCGTGCTGCGCTGGCAGCGCGCCGCCGCCCGCTGCCCGGGGCTGCTGGGCTGACCGTCGCCCGGCGGTCCTGCGCGGCCGGTCAGGCGCGCAGCAGGCGCCCGACGCCGAGCCGTCGACCCCGGGCGGTGACGAGCGCTGCCAGCGCCAGACCGCCCAGCCCCCACAGCACCAGCAGGGTCACCCCCATCCCGAGGCCGCCGGCCGCAGGCACCACCACCGCCGTCAGGGCGTCGCGCGCGGCCCCGATCGGCAGCGCGTCGACCAGCCCCTGCAGCACGGCGGGCACGGTCGCGACGACGCCCGTCGCGATGAGCAGGACGGCGATCAGCAGGCTGATGCCGCGCCCCAGGTTGCCGAGCCAGCCGAGGAAGCCCTGGTGCACGGCGACGAACGCCACCGACGCGACCGCCCCCACGAGGATCGACCCGACCCATCCCCCCGCGTCGAGCTTCTCGACCGCCGCGAGGATCACGCCGATCAGCGCGCCCGTCCCCGCGCCGACCGCGGCCGGCAGCCAGAACGCCGACAGCGCGAGGCGCACCGAGTCGCGCGTGGAGCCCAGGGCCCGCGCCGCGACCGGCGGGAACACCGTCATGAGGGCCAGCGCTCCGAGCCACAGCGCGACCACCGCGAACAGCGGGCCCGACGCCCCCGTGCTGATGCCCGAGGCCGACGGCGCCGCTACCGGCTCCGCGACCACCGACGCGAGCGTCTTGCGCTCGTCGTCCGTGTACGTCGGGATCTGGTTCTTCGCGTCGTCGAGGCCGGAGGCCAGGTCGCCCGCGCCCGACGCGAGCTGGCCCACGCCGCCCGCCAGGTCGCCGGCGCCGGAGGCGATGCCCTCGGTGCCGGTGGCGAGCTGGTCCGCGCCGCCGCCGAGCTCGCCCACGCCGGAGGCCAGCCCCTGCGTGCCGGTGGCGAGCTCGCCCGCCCCGCCCGCGAGGGTGGAGGCCCCGGTGCTCAGCGAGCCCAGGCCGTCGGCGAGGCCGCGGGCGCCCTTCGCGAGGTCGCCCGCGCCGGACGCCGTCTCCTCCATGCCGCCGGCCAGGCCGTCGGCCCCCTCGGACAGGTCGCCGACGCCGCCCGAGAGCTTGCCGAGGCCGGTCGCCATCGCCTGGTTGCCGTCCGCGACCTGCCGGGCGCCATCCTGCAGCTGCCCGAGCTGGCCTGTCTGCTCGGCGAGGCCCGCCTGGGCGTCCTCGATCTGCGCGCACGCGTCGGCGCTCTGGCCCGCGAGCGCCTTGCCGAGCTCCTCGAGCTGTTCGGGCGTCAACAGGTCCTGGAGCTGCGGCGGGAGCAGCTCCCCCGGCGTGCCGTCGCAGCCGAGCCGGTCGGCCAGGTCCGTCAGCGCGTCGCCCGCCGTGCCGGCCGCACCCGTGAGGCTGCCGACCAGCTCGTCGACGCCGTCCGCGACGCCGGCCGAGCCGTCGGCCAGCTGCTGCGCCTGCTTCGGCAAGGCGGAGACGCCGGGCTGCTCGGGAGTGCCCTCGTACAGCAGCGCCAGGCCGTCGGAGAGGTCCCTCGCGCCCGCGGCGAGTCCCTTCGTCCCCGCGGCGAGGTCCTCGACCCCGCTCGCGATGCCGTCCGCGCCCGAGGCGCTCTGCGAGACGCCGCCCGCGAGCTGGCTCGCGCCTCCGGCCAGGTCGTCCGCGCCCGAGGCGAGCTGGTCCGCCCCGGTCCCGAGCTCGCCCACGCCCGAGGCGAGGTCGCCCGCGCCGTCGGCCACCTGCCCCGCGCCGTCGGCCAGCTGGTCGGCGCCGTCCTCCGTCTGGCCCGCGCCGTCGGCGAGCTGCACGGCGCCGTCCTGCGCCTGGCCGATGCCGTCGGAGAGGTCGTTGAAGCCGACGAGCACGTTGTCGACGTAGGTCTCGGTGAGCGTGCTCGACATGACGGACGTCGCGGTGGCGGCGACGACGCGGGCGAGCGCGTCGTCGGCCACGCGGCCACCGGGCGGGGTGCTGACGTCGATGGTGGCCTGGCGTGCCTCGGACGGGTCGTCGTTCCCGTACGACGTGGCGGCCGCGGAGAAGTCCTCCGGGATGGTCACGACGGCGGCGTAGGTGCCGTTCGCGAGGCCGTCCGCCGCCGACTCCTCGTCGGTGATCGTCCAGTCGAAGTTCGTCGCGTCCTCGGCGGGCTGCGCGGCCTTCGCGCCCTCGGCGGTCTCGCCGCCGCTGACCAGGCCGGACGCGAGCTGGCGGCCCAGCGGCACGGTCTGCCCCTGGACCTCGACCGGCTCGTCGAGGTTGACGATGGCCGCCGGCACCTGGTCGAGCCGGTCCTGCGGGTTCCACAGCGCGGCGAGCAGCAGCCCGAGCACCATGATCGGCAGCAGCGCGACGGCGGCGATGCGCCAGGGGTCGCGGCGCGCCCGGGTGGCGATGGTCGGGGCGGTCATGCCCGCACCTCCTGCACGTGGGTGTCACCCTCGATGGGGTTGTCGATCTCGTCGGTGGCCGCGCGGTCGGGTTCCGCGGGCACGGGGGCGTGCGCGTCGCCGGGCGCGGGGGGTGGCACGTCCGCCCCGGTGAGCGCGCTCGGCGCGCCCCAGCCGGCGCCGACGTCGAGCACGGCGACCTCGCGGCCCGTGCCGTCGTCGAGCAGGTCGGTCGCCGCGACGCCGCTGGCGCCCAGCAGCACCGCCGTCCCACCGCGCTGCGCCCGGGCGAGCGCGGCGGCGAGCGCCTCGCGGGCCGGACGGTCGGCGACGGCGTCGGTACGGTCCACGACCACGACCCGGGCGCCGTCGCGCACCGCGGCGTCGACCGTCGCGGCGGGTCGGCCGTGCTCCGCGAGGGCGTCGACGACGGCGACGCGGCCGCGCACCGTCATCGCGCGCTCGGGCAGCACCAGGCCGGTGACCTTCACGGCGCCCGCGTCGGGCGCCATCCGCCCGGCGAGGGCGAGCAGCAGCGCGGACACGGGGGCCGCGGCGTCGCCGTGCACGCACAGGGCACCACCGTCGGGCACGCGCACGCTGACGGGACCGACCACCGGAGCCGGCGAGCCGTCGGGCCCCGCGACCTCGAGGTCGCGCGCGGCGACGGCGTCCGTCGCGTCCGGCTCGGGCCACGACGCGAGCCGCAGCTCCTTCGTGAGGCCCTCGCCCTCGACGTCGAACGTGGGCAGGACGCGGTCGAGCCAGCGCGGCATGTGCCAGGCCCGGTCGCCCAGGAGATGGAGCACGGCGGGCACGAGCGTCATGCGCACGACGAACGCGTCCACGAGCACGCCGACCGCGAGGCCGAGAGCGATGGGTTTGAGGGTCATGTCGCCCTCGGGCACGAACGCGACGAAGACGGCGAACATGATGACCGCGGCGGCGGTGACGACCTTGGCCGAGCCGAGGAAGCCGGTGCGCACGGCGCGGCGCGCGTCGCCGCCGTGCACGTAGTCCTCCCGGATGCGGGAGACGAGGAAGACCTCGTAGTCCATCGCCAGGCCGAACAGCACCCCCATGAGGATGATCGGCATGAAGCTGATGACAGGGCCCAGCTTGGTGACGTTGAGGGCCTCCGCGAGGACGCCGTTCTCGAACACGAGGGTCACCACGCCGAAGGCCGCGCCGACGGACAGCAGGTAGCCGAGCGAGGCCTTGATCGGCACCCAGATCGAGCGGAACACCATCGTCAGCAGCACGAGCGACAGGCCCACGACGACGAGGCCGAACGGCAGCAGCGCGGCCCCGAGCTTGTCGGAGACGTCGATGCCGACCGCGGCGAAGCCGGTGACGGACAGGTCGACGCCGTACTTCTCCAGGTAGTGGTCGTGCTGGTCGCGGATCTCGTTGACGAGGTCCTTGGTCTCCTGCGACGTCGGGCCGCCCTCGGGGACCACCTGGATGATGCCGGTGTCGGCGGACGGGTTCGGCGTGGACAGCGGGACGTCGGCGACGCCGGGCAGGTCCGCGATCTCGTCGCCGAGGTCGTCCATGAGCGTCACGGGGTCGTTGCTGGTGACGATCGAGCCGGTGACGATCAGCGGGCCGTTGAAGCCCTCGCCGAACTCCTCGCCCACCAGGTCGTAGGTGACGCGGGCGCTGTTCTCCTCCGGCAGCGTGCCGGCGTCCGGCAGGGCGAGGCGGAGGTTCGTGGCCGGCCAGGCGAGGGCGGCGATGGCGCCCACGACGAGCACGATCGTGAGGACCGGGAAGCGTGTGGCGCCGCGCACCCAGCCGTCGAAGAACCGGTTGCGGTGGACGCCGTCGGCGGGCGCGGCGGCCCGCTTGGCCTTGCCCTTCGCCTTGCCCTTCGCCTTGCGGGCGGCGCGCGGGGCGCGCGGCCGCAGCCGCTCCCCCGAGAACGACAGCAGCGCGGGCAGCAGCGTGAGCGAGACGAGGACGGCGATGCCGACCGCCACGGCGGCGGCGATGCCCATCACGGTGAGGAACGGGATGCCCGCGACGCCGAGACCCACGAGGGCGATCATCACCGTGAGGCCGGCGAAGATCACCGCGGAGCCCGCCGTCGCGGTGGCGCGCGCGATCGACTCGTCCACCCCGAGCCCGGCCGCGAGCTGCTCGCGGTGCCGGGACACGATGAACAGCGCGTAGTCGATGCCCACCGCGAGGCCGAGCATCAGCCCCAGCATCGGCGTCGTGGAGTTGATCGGGCCGAACACGGTGGCCGTGAGCAGAAGGAGCATCGACACGCCCACGCCCATGAGCGCGTTGACCAGCGGCAGGCCCGCCGCCACGAACGAGCCGAGCGTGATGATGAGGACCACGAGCGCGACGACGACGCCGATCGCCTCGATGATGCTCAGGGCCGGGAACTCGACGCTGAACAGCTCGCCACCCAGGCTGGCCTGGGACCCGGCCGGGAGCGCGGCGGCGAGGTCGTCGCTCGCGGTGCGCAGCGCGTCCTTGGTGTCCTCGGTGATGACGGACTGGTCGCCGTCGAGCTGGATCGTCAGCAGCGTGGCCGTGTCGTCGTCGTTGACCGACGCGGCCATCTGGTCGTCGTACGGGGAGGTGACGGCGGCGACCTGGTCGAGCTCACCGAGGTCGTCGACCGTGTCCTCGATGGGCCCGCGCATCGCGTCGTCGTCGATCGTGGAGCCGTCGGGCGCGACGACGATGATCTGCGCGGACGACCCGCTGACCTGCGGGAACGTGGCGGACAGGCTGTCGAGCGCGTCCTGCGACTCGGTGCCCGGGATGGTCACGGAGTTGTCGAAGCCCTGGTAGAGCAGGCCGGCCGCGCCGCCGACGACGGCGAGCACCAGCACCCAGCCGATGACGACGAGCCGCCGGGCCCGGGCGGCCCAGCGGCCGAGGGAGTACAGGACGGAGGACACAGGCTCTCCCGGGACGACGGAGCAGGGGTTCGATACGGCACTGTATCCGATGCACGAACGTATCCGATACGCCGCTGTATTGGCTAGAGTGGGCCCGGCCGGGCGCGGCGCCCGCACCGGGCCCGTACCGGCAGCATCCCGAGGAGGACCCCCTGACCACCGAGAGCGCGACTCCCGACGAGGCTACGGTCGCCCCCGAGCGCTCGCCCCGGCGCGAGCGCACCCGCGAGCGCCTGCTCGACGCCGCCTTCGAGGTGTTCGCGCAGGTGGGCGTCCAGGCCGCGTCGATCGAGGCCGTGTGCGAGGCCGCCGGTTTCACCCGGGGCGCGTTCTACTCGAACTTCGCGAGCAAGGAGGAGCTCTTCCTGGCGCTCACGGAGCGCGAGGCGCGCGGCCACCTCGGCGCCCTCGAGAAGGCGGTCACCACGGTGGACCCCGCCGCGCTGCAGACGCCGGAGGGGTTCCGCGCCACGGTGCGCGAGGTCATCGCGTCGGTGCTGCCCGACCAGGCCGCGAAGGCCTCCTGGTGCGTCATGGAGCTCGAGTTCGAGCTGCTCGCGCTGCGCGACCCGCAGATCGCCCAGCGCTACGTGGACCAGCAGCAGGTGCTCCGCGGGGAGATGATCGCCGCGCTGAACCGCGTCATGTCCGCCCTCGGCCTCCGCTTCGCCGTCGACGAGCACGTCGCCATCGACCTGCTGCTGGGCGCGCACGAGGCCGGCCAGCGCGCGGCGATGCTCCCCGCCGAGACCTCCCGCAAGGACGCCAGCGCCATGCTCGAGGTCCTCGTGGACCTCATCGTCGCGCCCGCCTGACCTCCGCCCCTGCCGCACAGGCGGTCGACGCTCAGAGGTACGCGGGCAGCTCCGGCTCGTCGCCCCGCACGTGCTCGCCGAGGAACGCCAGCACCGTCTGGTACCAGACCTTCGCGTGCTGGGGCGCGAGCACCCAGTGGTTCTCGTCGGGGAAGTACAGGAAACGGTGCGCGGTGCTGCCGTCGTCGTCCGCGGGCAGGCCGGACTCCGTGAGCAGGTCACGCCACAGCCGCAGGCCCTCCCCGATGGGCACGCGGTAGTCCTTGTCGCCGTGCACGACGAGCATCGGGGTGCGGATGTCGGCGACGGCGCGGTGCGGGCTGTTCGCCTCCGCCATCTCCGGCGTCATCTCGCGCAGCCAGTAGTAGGCCGCGTCGGTGGTGGGGCCGAACTGGTCGAGCGCCCACAGGCTGGCGTGCGTGACGATCGCGCGGAACCGGTCCGTGTGCCCGGCCACCCAGTTCGCCATGTACCCGCCGAACGACCCGCCCATCGCGGCGGTGCGGGTCGCGTCGATCTCCGGCAGGGCCTCGACGGCGTCGGTGACCGCCATGAGGTCGGTGAACGGCGCTCCGCCCCACGCGCCCCAGCCGCGCTGCACGAAGTCCTGCCCGTACCCGGTGGACAGCGCCGGGTCGGGCAGCAGGACGGCGTAGCCGCGCGCCACCATCAGCCACGGGTTCCAGCGCCAGCTCCACGCGCTCCAGGTGCTCAGCGGGCCGCCGTGGATCCACAGCAGCAGCGGCGCCGGGCTGCCCGACGACGCCCCCTCGGGCAGCGCGAGCCAGGCGCGCACGCGCGCGCCGTCCGCCGCCGTCGTCTCCACCTCGGTGAGCGTGCCGGGCAGCGCCGGGGCGGGCACCGGCCCGCGCAGCGCGTCGGCGGCGACGGGCGCGCGCTCGCCCGCCGCGCCCGTCGCGGCGAAGGCGGCGAGGTCGATCCTCACCGGCTCCGCCGGGGCGGCGTAGCTGCTGCGCAGCGCGTACAGCGCCGAGCCGTCGGGGGCCACGCGGACGTCGCTGAAGGTCGCGTCGTCGCTCGTCACGCGCTCCACCGTGACCGGCTCGCCCGCACCCGGCCCGCCGGCGCCGAACGTCAGCAGGAACACCGGGCCGCGGCCGTCCTCGTCGGCCGTGACGACCAGCCCCGAGCCGTCGGGCAGCCATGCGACCGACGACGGCCAGCGGTCCCAGTCGTCCGCGAGGATCTCCGGTCCCGCGTCGTCCACGCCGAGCGGGACGAGGCCCAGCCGCACGACCGGCGCCTGCTCCGGCGTCGTGATCGTCTCGGAGCCGAACGCGACCCACCGCCCGTCCGGCGACACCGCCGGGGCGAAGACGTCGGCGTCCGGGTCGTCGACCAGCGTGCGGCGCTCCCCCGTCGCGGTGTCGACCGCCACCAGCACGACCCGGCGTGCCGCGCCCGGGTCGGGAACCGCCCAGGTGGTGACGAGCGTGGCGCCGTCGGGCGCCAGGTCCGCCTCGTGCTCGTCGAGCTGGCGCCCCGGCCCCGTGAGCCGGCGCAGCTCGAGCCGCGCGTCCGGGTCGGTCGTGCCGAGGGAGCCGACGAACCGGCGCTCCTGGTCGGGGCCGAGGTCGTGGTCCCAGTACCGCACCGGGTAGCCGGCGTGCAGGATCGCCGAGAGCTTGCGGTCGGTGCGCTCCTTGCGCAGCGCCTCGTCCTCGGCGAGCCCCGCCGCGCCCGGGAGCACCGGCGCGGAGACGGACACGACGTCGGCGTCCCGGGCCGCGAGCACCCCGCCGACCCCGCCGGGCGCCGTCGCGACGACGCGCGCCTCCCCGCCGCCCGCGGGCAGCAGCCACAGCGCCGCCCTCGGCTCCTCGTCGTCCTTGTCCGCGTCCGGGTCCGGGCGGGCCGACGTGAAGAGCACGTCGCCCGACGCCGCGAACACCGCCGACGACTCGCCCTTGCGGCTGCGCGTCAGCCGCCGCGCCGGGGCGACGCCGGCGGGGTCCACCTCCCAGACGGCGGTCGTCCAGCCGGTGCGCTTCGCGTCCAGGGTCTGGACGGTCGTGACGAGGCGAGCACCGTCCGGGCTGAGCGCGAGCCCGCCCAGCCGCGGGAGCTCCAGGTAGCGGTCGAGGTCGTCGAAGGGCGTGGGGGCGTCGTCGTCCTGGCTCACGCGCCCGGTCTACCACAGCCCGTGCGGAGACGGGCGCCCGGGGAACACGGGATGAACGTTCGCTGAACTTGTTCGCGACGGCGTCCCCTGCGGTTGAGCGGGCGTCGCGCGATCGGGCACGGTCTGGTCGTGAGACCGTCGTCCCCCCGCGCCGCCCACCTGCCGCCGCTGCCCTCCACCGCCGACCTGGTCGTGGTCGGGGCGGGCATCGTCGGGCTCGCGCACGCCCTGGAGGCGCACGCCCGCGGGCACTCGGTGCTGGTGGTGGAGCGCGACCCGCGGCCCGACGGCGCGTCCGCCCGGCGCAGCGGGCACGTCGCCGTCACCACGCAGGACGCCGCGACCCTGTCCTGCGCGCTGGCGTCGCGCGAACGCTGGCTGAAGCTCGGCCGGGAGGCGGGCTTCTGGGTCAAGGACACGGGCGCGGTCGTCGTGGCGCGCTCCGCCGACGAGCTCGCCGTGCTGGACGACCTCGTGGCCGCCCGCGACGGCGACGCGCTGCTCCTCGACGCCGCGCAGGCCGCCGAGCGTGCCGGGCTGACGAGCGCGGGGGACGTCGTCGGTGGCGCGTTCCTCCCGCTCGACCTGCGCGTCGAGCCGCGCGACGCCCTCCGGGCGCTCGCGGCCGCGCTCGACGCCCGGCCGCGGGCCGACGTCGCCTGGTCGACGACGGCGCTCACCTTCGAGGCCGGCACGGGCCGCACGCTGGTGCGCACGTCGCGCGGCGAGGTCGTGGCGCGCCGCGTGCTGGTCGCCGTCGGGCACGACCTGGACCGGTTCTTCCCCGACGAGGCGGCGCGCGCCGGGCTGCGGCCCGACGTGCGGCAGGTGCTGCGGGTCGCGACACCGGGCCGCCGGCACGACGCCGCCGGCCCCGCCGTGCTGGGCGGGACGAGCCTGCTGCGCGACGCCGCCACGGCGCACTCCCCCGCGCTGGCGGACGTGCGCGAGCGCCTCCGCACCAGCGCCCCGGAGCTGCTCGACGCGGGCGTCCACCTCGCGTTCACCCCGCGCGGCGACACGCTGCTCCTCGGCGAGGCCCGCCGCACGGACGCCGACCGGCGCGACGACGGGGGACTCGACCGGGACCCCGAACGCTCCGAGGCCGCCGACACCCTGCTGCTGCGCGAGGCCGAGGCCCTGCTCGGGCGGCCGGTCGAGGTGCGGCGGCGCTGGTCGGTGCCCGACGTCGCGGTGCCTCGCCCGCGCCGCGGGCCGTTCGCGGGCACGCCGTTCGTCGTCGCCGACCCGGCGCCCGGCGTCACCACCGTGACCGTCGCGGACGGGCTGGGCACGACGACGGCGCTGGGCCTCGCGGCGAAGGTCGTCGACGGCCTGCTGTAGCCGGTCCCCTCGTCACGGAGCGATCGGTCGTCGTCCGCGCGGCCGACAGCGACCGAGGGCTACGTCACCCGCCCAGCCCCGCCCGGATCGCGGCGAGCGCGCGGTCGAGCTCGGCGTCGTCCACGCCGCCGAACCCGACGACGACGCCCGTGTCCTCGGCGGTGCGGCACAGGTCGGACAGCAGCGGCAGGTCGAAGCCCGCCCGCCGCGCGGCGTCGCGCGCGGACAGCGCGGCCTCCTGCGGCAGCAGCCAGGTCGAGTACATGCCGGCGGACGTCGCGGCCGGCTCCGCGTGCGGCGCCAGGACCGCGGCGACGCGGGCGGCCCGCTCGGCGTACACGCGCCGCGCCGTGCGCAGGACGGCGTCGAGCCAGCCGTCCCGCAGCAGCGTCAGCAGGGCCCGCTGCGTGGGCCACGCCGCGACGTCGTGGACGACGGCGCGCTGCCGCACCACGTCGTCGAGCAGCTCCGGGGGCGGCACCAGCCACCCGACCCGCAGCCCGGGCGGCGCGGACTTCGACGCCGAGCCGAGGTAGGCCACCCGGTCCCGGCCGAGCGCCGCCAGGGCCGGCACCGGCGCCACGTCGTAGCGCAGCTCGGAGTCGTAGTCGTCCTCGACCACCACGGCTCGCGTGGCCCGTGACGCGGCGAGCAGCGCGCGCCGGTCGTCGGCCGGCATCACCCGCCCGAGCGGGTGCTGGTGCGCGGGGGTCACGTACGCGGCGGCCAGCCCGCGCAGCGCCGCCTCGTCGTGACGTGCCTCCGCCGGCAGGTCGACGACGGCGCGGCCCGCGGCGTGCGCGGTCGCGACGGCGGCCCGGTAGCCCGGGTCCTCGATGCCCACGGGCCCCGCGGGCAGCACGACGAGCAGGTCACGGAACCCGGCGGTCGTCCCGGCGGTGACCACCACCTCGTCGGCGTCGACGACGAGGCCCCGCGTGCGAGCGAGACGCTCCGCGAGCGCCGCCCGCAGCGCGGGCAGGCCGTACGGGTCGTCGTAGCCCCGCGGGGGCGTCGTCGCCGACACCTCGCGCCACGCCCGCCGCCACCCCGCGCGGTGGCGCGGGTCGATCCACGGCTCGCCGGTGCTCAGCCGTACGAGGCCGCTGCCCGGGCCTGCGGCCCGGCGCGGCCCGGGCGCGGGGCGGGGTACGGCGTCGGCCGCGACGTACGTGCCCGCCCCGCGACGCGCGGTCAGCCACCCCTCGGCCACGAGCTGGTCGTACGCCTGCTCGGCCACGGAGCGCGCGACGCCGAGGTCCGCGGCGAGCGCGCGCGTGCTGGGGAGCCGGTCGCCGCGGCGCAGCGTGCCGCGGGACACCAGGTCGCGGACCTGGCCGGACAGCTGCGCGCCGAGCGGGTCGCGGGCGCCGCGGTCGAGGCGGACGGGGAGCGCGGGCATCGGGACTCCTTGACGGTCGGGGTGGCACGACCTGAGTGGCCTGCCGGACCTCCCGCGAAATGGCTCGTGACGACAGGCCAACCAGGGACCACGGTAGTGGCATGGACGCCCTCTCCCCCACCTCTCGGTCCACCGTGCGGCGCGGCCGGAACCGCGCGGTCGGCGACAGGGACGCGCTGCACGCCCTGCTCGCCGACGGGCTCGTCGCCCACCTCGGCGTCGACGTCGGCGAGGGCGCCGACCGGCACCCGGTCGTGCTGCCCTGTGCGTACGCCGTCGACCTCGACGGTCCCGACGACGGCGGCACGCTGTACGTGCACGGCTCGGTGGCGGCGCGCTGGCTGGTCGGGGCCACGGACGCGACCGTCTGCGTCACGGTCACCGAGCTCGACGGTCTGGTGCTGGCGCGGTCCGGCTTCCACCACTCGATGAACTACCGGTCGGCGGTCGTGATCGGCACGGCCCGCCTCGTCACGGACGACGCCGAGCGCGCCCGCGCGCTGGACGCCGTCGTCGACCACATGGCGCCCGGCCGGTCCGCGACGCTGCGCCCCGCCACCCGCAAGGAGCTCGCCGCGACGGCGGTGCTGGCCGTGCCGCTGCGTGAGGCGTCGATGAAGGCCCGCGCCGGCGCGCCCGTCGACGACCCGGCCGACGTCGCCGCGGGCGGCTGGGGCGGGCACGTCCCGGTGCAGCGCGTCGTGGGCGCCGCGGTCCCCGACGCCGACACGCGCGAGCCGGTCCCGGCGCACGTCGCCGCGCTGGCCGGCCCGTCCCGGCACCCGGTGCCGCAGCCCGCCTGACCTGGCGCGCTGCCCGTACCACCTCGGCGAGAGCCGTACCACCTCGCGGAGACTCGTGCTACCTCGCAGGGTCTCGCACTACCTCGGCGGGGTCTCGTCGTCGCGCTCGGCCATCTTGGCGAGCATGGCGTTGTACTCCTCGAGCTCGGCGTCGCCGTCGCGGTCCGCCTTGCGGTCGCGGCGGCGCGCCTCGCGCTCGTCGGACGTCGTCCACTGGATCGCGACGGCGATGGCGAGCGCGAGCGTCGGCAGCTCGCCGATGCCCCACGCGACGCCGCCGCCACGCTGCTGGTCCTCGATGGCGGGCAGGCCCCAGGGCCGGCCCATGTTGCCGAACCAGTCGGCGACGAGCAGCGAGGTGCCCGACGTGAGCACGACGCCGAAGAACGCGTGGAACGCCATCGTCGCGAAGAGCAGCAGCAGCCGCTGCGGGTACGGCGGCCGCTTCGGGCCCGGGTCGATGCCCACCAGCGCGTTGGCGAACAGGTACCCGACGAGCGTGAAGTGCACGATCATCCACACGTGCCCGGCGTGGTTGCGCAGCGCGAACTCGAACGCGGGCGTGTAGTAGAACGCGATCATGCCGCCGGCGAAGAGCACCGCGGCCACCACCGGGCGGGCGATGAACTGGCCGAACCGGGAGTGCACCAGGCCGAGCACCCACTCGCGCGGCCCGCGGCTGCCGTCCTTGCGGGCCTGGATCGCGCGCAGCAGCAGCGTGACGGGGGCGGCCAGCACGAGGAACAGCGGCACCAGCATCGCCAGGATCATGTGCTGCACCATGTGGCCGCTGAAGATCACGTGCCCGTACACGGCCGGGCCGCCGCTGGTCACCCAGAACATCACGACCATGCCCAGGCACCACGACACGGTGCGCCCCACGGGCCACGCGTCGCCGCGGCGCGCGAGCCGCCGCACCCAGCGCAGGTAGACCACGAGCCCGGCCACGCACGCGAACGCGAGCAGCGGGTCGAGGCTCCACTCGGTGAACCAGCGGCCCATGGTCGGCTCGGGCGGCAGTGCCTGGCCGGTGAGCTGGAAGGCGGGCGTGACGTCGACCGGCACCTCGTCCGGCACGGGCGGGGCGGTGGAGCCGAGCGCCACGGCGACGCCGGAGACGGCGCCGATGACGAGCAGCTCGACGGCGAGCAGCCGCCAGAACAGGCGGCGGACGGCGCCCGCGGAGCCGGCGCGGCCGAGCCGGTCCACGACCCACATCCGGTGCGCGAACCCGAACCCGCCGAGCGCCACCATGAGCAGCGCCTTGACGAGCAGCAGCACGCCGTACGGGGTGAGCAGGTCGCCCCAGGACTCCATGCGGAGCCACGCGTTGAGGATGCCGGAGACGCCCCGGGGGCGGTCGCGACGGGTATCCAGGTTCCGGCCGGGGCGCCGTACGGATCGGCGCGGACGGCGAGGATGCGGGTGGCGATTCCGGGGCTCGCGATGCCGGAGGAGTTGAGATGGTGATGATCTCGAAGCGGCCACCGGAAGT
>NZ_JBHXAW010000078.1:0-16047 GCF_042726645.1 Isoptericola sp. NPDC060257 | reverse complement strand
ACGACCGGGGCGCCGTACGCGAACTCACCGACGGGCGGCACCGGTTCGTCACCGGGGCGCGGATCTCGCCCGACGGACGGCATCCCCGACGGGTGGGTCCAGACCGGGGTGGTCGCCGTCGGGCACCCCGCCGACGGCGGGGCCAAGGGCTCCCCGACGCGCCGCCGTCGCAAGCCGCTGGAGGACGTCGTGCACCGGGGGCGGTGGTGACGCCCGTCAGCCGCCCACGGAGCGCACCGCCGCGGCGAGCGCCGTGACGGCCTCGTCGACCCGCGCGTCGGCGAGGTTGCCGTACCCGACGACGAGCGCCTCGGCGCCGGGGGCCGCGGCCGAGACGCGGTAGCGGCGCAGGTCGGTGACGCCGACGTCGCGCGCGGCGGCGGCGCGGACGACCGCGGCGGCGGGCACGCCGTCGGGCAGCCCGAGCACGACGTGCAGACCGGCCGCGAGGCCGCTCACGGCCAGGCCGGGCAGCGCCGTGTCGAGCGCGGCGAGCAGGGCCGCCCGGCGGCGGCGGAACCGGCCGCGCGCGGCCCGCAGGTGGCGTTCGTAGCCGCCGTCCGTGAGGAACCGGGCGAGCGCGAGCTGGTCGAGGGTCGACGGCGCGGGACCGCCCGCGTCGGCGCCCAGCCGCTCCCGCCAGCGCGGCGGCAGCACCAGCCAGCCGAGGCCGAACGCGGGGGAGACCGTCTTGCTGAGCGACCCGAGGAGGGCGACCCGACCCGGGTCGTGACCCTGCAGCGCGGCGACGGGTCGGCGGTCGAAGCGGAACTCGGCGTCGTAGTCGTCCTCGACGACCAGGCCGTCGACGGCGCGCGCCCACGACACGAGCGCGTCGCGCCGCTCCGGCGCGAGGGCCACGCCGGTGGGGAACTGGTGCGCCGGCGCGACCAGCGCGGCGCGGGCGCCGGTGCGCGCGGCGGCCGCGATGAGCGCGGCCACGTCCACCCCGCGGCCGTCGACGGGCACCGGCACGGGGACCAGGCCGGCGTCGCGTGCGACGTCGCGCAGCCGCCCCCAGCTCGGGTCCTCGACCAGGACGGCGCGGTGCCCGGCCGAGCGCAGCGCGCGGGCGAGGCGGGTCATGCCGTCGGTGGCGCCGTGCGTCACCAGGACGTCGTCGGGCCCGGCGCAGGTGGAGCGGGCACGCGCCAGGTACTCGACGACGGCGGCGCGGGCCGCCGGGTGGCCGGCGGGGTGCGGGGCTCCGAGGTCGGCGTCGGGGGTGTCGGCGAGGGCGTCGCGCAGCGCCCGCAGCCAGGCCGCCCGGGGCACGTGCCGCAGGTCGGGGACGCCGGGCGCGAGGTCGAGTCGCGCGCGGCGCGCGGGGGCGGCGGACGGCACCGGGTGCCCCGTCGGGCGCTTCGGCGTGGCGTGCGCGGCCGCGCCGGCCGCGATCCGCGTGCCGGATCCGACGCGGGCCTCGCAGAACCCCTCCGCGACGAGCTGGCCGTAGACCTCCGTCACGACCCACCGCGACACCCCGAGCGTGTCCGCGAGGGCGCGCGACGGTGGCAGCGCCGCCCCGCCAGGCACCCGGCCCGCGTGCACGGCGTCCCGCACGGCGCGCTCGAGGCGCGCGACGAGCGGGGCGTCGTCGTGCCCGAGGTCGAGCACGGTGTCCCATGCCAGCACCGGATTGGTCTGGGTTGTTGCCATGGAATTGGACGGTACACCCGGGCCGATCGGTTCGTAGGTTCGTGGGTGTCGGCCGGCGGGAGGTCCGCCGGCCCGCACGACCCGCACCCCTGACAGGAGCACCCATGCGCTACCGCACCATCGGCGACGGCACGACGTCCTTCGACGTCAGCACGCTCTGCCTCGGCACCATGTGGTTCGGCACCCGGACCGACGAGGAGACGTCGTTCGCGATCCTCGACCGTTTCGTCGAAGCCGGCGGCACGTTCCTCGACACCGCCAACAACTACAACGGCTGGGGCGGCGGCCACGGCCGCGACAGCGAGGACGTCCTCGGCCGCTGGCTGGCCGACCGGGGGAACCGCGACGAGCTGCGGATCGCCACCAAGGTGGGCGCCGCCAAGAAGGACCCGAACCTGCCGCTGCAGCACGTGCCGCCGACCAACTACCAAGGCCTCGGCGCCGAGACGATCGCGTGGGAGGCGCGCGAGAGCCTGCGGCACCTCGGCGTCGACCACCTCGACGCCTACTACGGCCACGTCGACGACTACGACACCCCGCTCGCCGAGACCGTCGGCGCGTTCGGCAAGCTCCAGGCCGAGGGCCTCGTCGGGATCACCGGCATCTCCAACGTCGCGCTGCACCGCGTCGTCGAGGCGCGTGAGGAGGCCCGACGCCAGGGCGTCGCCCCCTACGGCCTGGTGCAGCAGCAGCTCACCTACCCCTACCCGCGGCCCGACGTCGGTCGGCACAACTGGGCGTCGTACGAGCTGCTCGACTACGCCCGTGCGTCGTCCGAGGCGGGCAGCCCGCTCGCCGTCGTCGCCTACTCCCCGCTGATGCAGGGGGCGCTGGTGCGCGACGACAAGCCGCTGTGGGACGGCTTCGACCACCCGACGACGCACGAGCGGCTGCGCGTGCTGCGCGAGGTCGCGGACGAGATCGGCGCCACGCCGAACCAGGTGGTGCTCGCCTGGCTGCTGGGCGGCCCGGTACCGGTGGTCCCGATCGTCGGGGCCGGCAGCCTGGCGCAGCTCGAGGAGATCCTCGGCGCGGCCGAGCTCGACCTCGACGACGACGTGCGCGCCCGCCTCGACGCGGTGTGACCGCCCCCCGGGGTGGACGAGGCCTGCGCGGTCACTCCAGCCACTCGGTGACGAACCGGTCGTTGGCGTGCACGTGCAAGGCCTCGTACACCTCGGGGCCGATCACGGTGAACTTGTGCGGCGTCCCGGCGGGGGCGACGAGGATCTGGCCGCCCACGGCGACCACCTCGTCGTCGCCCACCCGGAACAGCGCCCGCCCCGAGCGGAGGATGAACGTCTCCGTGTAGGGGTGGCGGTGCAGGCGGGGGCCGACGCCGTCGCGGTCGAACCGCTCGAACATCACCGACACGGTGGACCCGTGCAGGTAACCCTCGAAGTCCGTGCCCGGCAGCGTGGCCTGCTCGATCAGCTCGATGCTCGGCTCGGTGCTCATGCCGGATGGACCGGGCCCGGGCGCGGAACTGAGCGGTGTCAGGGGAGCGGCAGGTCGAGCCCGTGCCGCAGCCGGTCGCGGACGGCGCGGGGCAGCTCGCCCCAGTCGTCGATCGTGTCGAGGTCGACGGCGGTGCCCGGGCGGCGCACCACGACCGGCCGCAGCCCCGCGCGCTCGGCCTCGGCGACGTGCGCCGTCCGCGACGCCTCGCCGAAACGGAACCGGAACGGTGCCGCCGCGGGCAGCACCAGCAGGTTGGTCCCCGCCAGGTGCCGGTCGGTGGCGACGACGACGGCGTCACCACGCCGTGCGCCGTCGGGAGCCGGCGCGCCCGCGGCGAGCAGGGCCGTGACGTCGTCGGTCGTGAGCAGCGGCAGGTCGGCGTGCGCGACGAGCAGCCGCTCCGCGCCCCGCTCGAGCGCCGCCTCCCGCCCGACGTCGAGCGCCGCGTTCAGCCCAGGCCGGTCCGGCGGCTGCGGCACCACCTCGACGCTCGGCGCGGCAGTTTCCGCTCGACGCGGCAGCTCGAGCTGCCGCCTCGGGATCGAACTGCCGCCACGACGGAGCGGGGCGAGGGTCTGGTCGACGAACGGCGCGTCGGCGGTGACGACGAGCATGCGGTCGACGCCGTCCGCCGCCAGCAGGACGGCGACGACGTGCCGGGCCAGCGCCGCGACGAGCCGGCGTCGCGCGGCCGGGTCGAGCGAGGACGCCAGCCGCGACTTGCCCGAGACGCCGTCGCGCAGCGGCACCAGCGCGACCGTGCGGACGGGGCCGGCGCCGTCCGGTGCGCTCATCCGAGGGCGAGCAGGTCGCGGGCGAGGCGCTCGCGGCCGGCGGCCCCGCCCATGATCGTGTCGGTGACGAGCACCTCGACGCCGAGGTCGCGGACAGGGTCGGCGAGGTCGGCGTCGGCGTCGTCCACGACCATGACGTCGACCAGGTCCGCGTACAGCCGGGCCACCCCCAGCGCGGACACCTCGTGCCCCAGCGACTCGAGGATCTGCGCCGCCGGGCCCTTGATCGCCTGCCCGCCGACGATCGGGCTCACGGCCACGCGTCGTGCGGGCGAGGCCAGGACGGCGTCGCGGACCCCGGGCACGGCCAGCACCGGCTCCACCGACAGGAACGGGTTGGACGGCGCGACGACGAGCAGGTCGGCGCGCGCGATCGCGTCGAGCACCCCGGGCGCGGGCCGGGCTGCGGCGACGCCGTCGAGCTCGATCCCCAGCACCGCGTCGGCGTGCTGCCGGCGCACGAAGTACTCCTGGAACGCGACCCGGCCCGACGGCGTGTCGACGAGCGTGCGCAGCCGGTCGTCGGTCACCGGCAGCAGGCGGGCGCGCACGCCCAACGACGCCGCGAGGCGCGCCGTCACCGCGTGCAGCGGCTGCCCCTCGCGCAGCGCGGCGGTGCGCACGACGTGCGTCGCGAGGTCCCGGTCGCCCAGCGTGAACCACGTGTCCTCGCCGAGCCGGGCGAGCTGGTCGAGGGTCGTGTACGTCTCGTCGGTCAGCCCCCACCCGCGGGTCTCGTCGTTCAGCCCGGCGAGCGTGTACATGACCGTGTCGAGGTCGGGGGAGACGAGCAGGCCGTGCCGCTCGGTGTCGTCGCCGACGTTCACGACGACGGTGAGGCCGCCGTCCGGCGTCGGTGCGCCGTCGTCGGGCAGGGCGAGGGCGAGGCCGTGCGCCAGGCGGGCGCCGCCGACCCCGCCGGCGAGAAGGGTGACGCGTGTGCTCACCCGACGAGCCTACGGTCCTCGCCGCCCACCCCGAGGCGCCGGACGGGCGGTCGACACGGTGATCGCGACGACGCGGCCGCGATCACGGTGTCAACCGCCCGTCCAGCACGCAGAATGTGCGCATGGCCGTCTTCGCTTTCTCCGTCGCCCCGCTCGGCGCGGGCGAGTCCGTGGCGGACTCCGTCGCCGCCGCCGTCCGCATCGTCCGCGAGTCCGGGCTCCCCACCAGGACCACGGCCATGTTCACCGAGATCGAGGGGGACTGGGACGAGGTGATGCCGGTGATCCAGCGCGCCACGGAGGCCGTGGGCGCGGGCGGGCACCGCGTGTCGCTGGTGCTCAAGGCGGACATCCGCCCGGGGTACACGGGACAGCTGGACGCGAAGGTCGCGCGCGTCGAGGAGCGGCTCGCCGACGACGGCGGCACCGGGCACGCGTAGCCCCGGCGGCACCTCGCCGGACCTCGCCGGACCTCCGCGCGGCGGCTTCGCGCGTCGACGCGCGCCTGGGAGCCCGCTGTGGTACACGCCACGCTGCGGGGGCCGTAGGCTTGCCCCGGAATCCGGCCGCCGGGGCCGGGTCCGATCCAGGAGTGGTGTGCAATGCCCCTGTTCGAGGTCGATGCCCAGAGGCCCCTCCTCGTCCAGTCCGACCGGTCGCCCACGGCCAGCGCCCAGGGCGTCGGGACCACCGCCCACCGGGTGGTGGACAGCCACATCGACGGTCTGCTCGGCGAGCAGATCTTCCCGGTGAGTCCCGGCGTCGGCCCGGACGAGCCGCACCTGCTCGCCCTCGACGCGACCGGCTCGCCCGTCGTCGTCGAGCTCGTCGCCGACCTCGACCGCGCCGCCCTCACCCGGGCGCTCGACCATGCCGGAGCCGCCGGCCGGCTGACGCGCGGCGCCCTGGCCGAGCGGTACCACGGCGGGCCGGCCGCCTTCCACCGCGACGTGTCGGCGTTCTACGACAGCGTGCCCATCACCCGGTCGCAGCCGGGCCGCAGCAGCGCGCGGCTCATCGTCATCTGCCAGGAGGCGAGCGAGGAGATCCTCAACGCCGTCGACTTCCTGCGCCAGCCCACCATGCCCGTCGAGGTGCTGAAGATGGGCGTGGTGCACAGCGCGGACGGGCGCCGCTTCGTGGACGTCTCGCCGCTGGTGATCCACCCCGCGTCCGCGCCGTCGGCCCCGAGCCTGTCCGCGCCCGCCCCGGCGGCGCCGACGGACACGGTCGCCGCGCCCGGCGACGACACCGCGAGCCCGACGGGGGGCACCGCCCGCGTCGACCCCGAGACCTTCGCCGAGGGCGTGGCCGTCGGCCTCGCGCTGGGCGGGAAGAATCCCGCCACGGTGCAGTCGCCCCGCGAGAGGGCGGAGTCCGCCCCGCCGTCGCGGACCCGCCGCCGGGCCGCGCGCCCGCGGTCGGCCGAGGCCGGCCCGTCGGACGCCGCGCTCCCTGGAGGCCCGCTGCCCGTGCCGGCCGCGCCCGTGCCGGCCCCGCACGCCCCCGTGCCTCCGCCCCCGCCGTCCTCCCTGCCGATCCCGGCGCCCGCCCCGAGCCGCGCACCGGGTCTCGACGACGACCTCGACATCACCCGCGAGCGGCCGCCGCTCCCCGACGGCGCCCCGCGCCGCCGCTCGCGCTCGGACCGCTTCACGTCGCGACCGGAGCTCGACGTGCCGTCGTCGGACCTCGGGCAGCAGGACCTCGGGCAGCAGGACTTCGGGCAGCAGGACTTCGGACGGCAGGACTTCGGACGGCAGGACTTCGGACGGCAGGACTTCGGACGGCAGGACTTCGGTCAGGCGTTCGCGGAGGTCGCGGCCCCCGCGTTCGACCTGCCGGTGCCGGAGCCGCGCTGGTCCGGCGTCGAGGACGACCTCCCCCGCCTGCAGGTGCCGCCGCTCGAGCCGCCACGCCTGCGCACGCCGCCGACGGACCCGTTGGAGCCCGGCTGGACGCCCGCGCCGCACGACCACGGCTACGACCCGCTGACGTCGCCCGTCCCGCCCCCGCCGGAGCCGCTCGCGGCGTCCGGGTCGTGGGCGACGCCCGTCGCGGGCGACGACGAGGTGGACCCGGACCTCGTCGCCCTGGCCGGCACGCTGGTGCACCCGACGACGATCGTGTGGTCGCGCCCGCGACGCCGCCAGTACTTCGAGGCCGTGCTGCACCAGGACGGCGCCATCCAGCTCGCCGACGGCTCCCGCTACTGGCACCCGGACCACGCGGCGTCAGCCGCCTCGGGCTCGCCCACCGCCGACGGGTGGAGCGTCTGGCGCCTCGGCGCCGAGGGCCCGACCCTGATGGACGCCTTCCGGCACCGCTTCGCCTGACGCGGCGAGGTCAGGGCAGGACGACGATCTTGCCGGTCTGCTCGCCGGCCGCGAGGCGCGCCAGCCCCTCGCCGACCCGCGCGAGCGGCACGACGGAGTCGATGACGGGCCGCACGCCGGTGCGCGCGACGAACCGTGTCAGCGCGGCCAGGTCGTCGCGCGAACCCATGGTCACGCCCTGCACCCGGATCTCGTTGAAGAAGACGCGGGTCAGCTCGGCGGGCGGGGCGTCGCCCGACGTCGCGCCGCAGACGACGATCGTGCCGCCCGGCCGCACGGAGCGCACCGAGTGCGCCCAGGTGGCCTGGCCGACGGACTCGATCACCGCGTCCACACGGGCCGGCACGCGGGCGCCCGTCTCGACGGCGTGCGCCGCGCCCAGCTCCAGCGCTCGATCGCGGCGCTCCGCGGAGCGCGAGGTCACCGTGACCTCCAGGCCGGCCGCGGCGCCGAGCACGATCGCCGCGGAGGCGACGCCGCCGCCCGCGCCCTGCACCAGCACCCGGTCGCCGGGGGCGAGACCGGCCGCGCCGAACAGCATCCGGTAGGCGGTGAGCCAGGCCGTGGGGAGGCACGCGGCCTCCTCCAGCGAGAGGCCCTCGGGGAGGGGCACCAGGTTGTGGATCGGCACCGCCACGTACTCCGCCAGCGTGCCGGGGTAGTGCTCCGACAGCAGCGTGCGGCGCTCGGTCGGCCCGACGCCGTGCCCGTCGGCGCCGATCACGCCGTGCAGGAGCACCGGCGTGCCGTCCGCGGCGGTGCCCGCGGCGTCGGTGCCGAGGATCATCGGGAGCTGCTCGGGCCGCAGTCCCACGCCGCGCAGCGACCACAGGTCGTGGTGGTTGAGCGTCGCGGCGCGCACCCGCACGGTGGTCCAGTTCTCCCGCGGCTCGGGCTCGGGGCGTTCACCCACCTCGAGGCCGTCGAGGGGGGAGTCGGGCGAGAACCGGGCGACGGTGGCGGCGAGCATGCGTCCCAACCTACTGTCCCGACCTGCTGTCCCAACCTCCTGATGGTCGGCCCGCGAGGACGGACCCGGAGGCCGGGGCCGGAGATGCCCTAGGTTGTCCGCCATGCCTACCGGTGCGGTCGAGGAAGAGGTGGCCGCGGCACGAGCGGCCGTCGTCGAGCACGCGCAGCAGTCGGCGCGGCGTCAGGTCGCGGGCCGGGAGCTCGCCGCGGCGGAGGATGCTCTGGCGGACGCGCAGGCCTCGCTCCCCGACGAGGCGGCCGACGTCGCGCGGCTGGAGTCGCTGAGCCTCGCGCGCGGGGTGGGCGGGGCTGCGCGGCGACCGCGCGCAGCGCCTCGACGCCGAGCAGCAGGCCGCGAGTACGTCGCCGCGACGGCGCAGGCGCGGCGGGACGCCGCGGAGCGCGAGGTGCGCGCCGTCGACGCCGGTCTGGCCGCGGCGGAGGTCGAGCTGCGCGGCGCCGACGGCTGGTCCACCTACGACACGTTCTTCGACGGCGGCATGCTCGCGAGCATGGTCAAGCACGACAAGCTGGACCGCGCCGCGGCCTGGTGCGCGAGGCGGACGGAGCGCTGCGGCACCTCACCGTCGAGCTGGGCGACCTCGGCGAGCAGGGGGTCGGCGGGGTCGGCGTCGACGGGCTCACCCGCACGCTCGACGTCTGGTTCGACACCATCTTCACCGACTGGTCGGTGCGGAACCGGATCGCCGAGGCGCGCGACCGCGTGGCGGCGGCGACCCGCGCCGTCCACGGGGTCCGGCAGCGCCTCGCCGAGCGGTCCGCGGCCGAGGCCGAGCTCGCGGCGCTCGCCGCCCGGCGGGAGAGCCTGCTCGTCGCGTGACCGACGCCGTCAGGGGGCGCCGACGTCGAACATCCAGGTGATGCCGTACCGGTCGGTCACCTGGCCGTAGAAGTCGCCCCACGGCGCCTTGTCGAACGGCATCGCGTCGCTGCCGCCCTCGGCCAGCTTGGCGTACGCGCCCGCGACGTAGTCGTAGTCCTCCGGCCCGCCGGTCAGCGCGACGGTCACGCCGCTCGTGGGTGCGACGTACGGCATCATCGAGCCGGTGTCGGCGGCCATGAGCGTGAGGCCGGACGGCGTCTCGAGCTGGCCGTGCATGACGAGGTCCTTGTCGGAGTCCGCGATCGGCATGCCCGAGTCGGCCGGCATCCCGCCGAACGTGCTGACGTCGAGCTCGCCGCCGAGCACCGACCGGTAGAACTCGAGGGCCTCGCGGGCCTGGTTCTTGAAGCTGAGATAGGGGTTGAGCCGGACCATGGGGCGCCTCCAGCAGCGCTGCGGGGTGGCTGGCCGCGCGGGTCGGCGGCCGGTCACCACGCTAGGCACGGCCGCTGACACACGCGCGGGCGGCGCGCGCCGCGGGCCGGCGGCGGGGTCCCCCTCAGAGCATGTCGAGCGGCACGGGGCCGCTCGGCGGCGGGAACGCGGCGTCGAGCTCGGCGAGGTCCTCGGCGCCGAGGCGCAGGTCGCGCGCCGCGGCGTTCTCGCGCACGTGCGCGGCCGACCCGGACCGCGGGATCGCGACGACGCCCTCGCCCGCCAGCACCCACGCGAGCGCGACCTGCGCCGGGGTCGCGCCGTGCCGCCGGGCGACCTTCCGCAGCGCGGGGTCGCCGAGGATGCGCCCCTGCTCCACCGGCGAGTAGGCCATCGTCGCGACGCCGCGCTCCCGGAGGAAGGGCAGCAGGTCGTGCTCCGGGCCGCGCCGGGAGAGGTTGTAGAGCACCTGGTCGGTCTGGCACGCGCTGCCCAGCCCGCCCGCGACGTCGTCGAGCTCGCGCAGGTCGTCGACGTCGAGGTTGCTGACGCCCCAGCCGAGCACGTCGCCCGCCTGCACCAGCGCGTCGAGGGCGGCCGCGGTCTCCGCCAGCGGCACCCCGCCGCGCCAGTGCAGCAGGTAGAGGTCGAGCCGGTCGGTGCCGAGGCGGCGCAGGCTGGCCCGGCACGCCTCGACGGTGCCGCGGGCGTCCGCGTTCCACGGGTAGACCTTGCTGACCAGGACGACGTCGTCGCGGCGCCCGGCGACGGCCTCGCCCACCAGCTCCTCCGCCGCACCCTCGCCGTACATCTCGGCGGTGTCGATCAGGGTGAGGCCCAGGTCGAGGCCGGTGCGCAGCGCGGCCAGCTCGTCGGCGCGGCGGGACGGCGTCTCGCCGAGGAACCAGGTGCCCTGGCCCAGCGCGGGGACCGCGCGACCGTCGGGCAGCGTGACGGTGGTGGTCATACGCCGATCATGCCCCGGCCTCGTCCTCCTCGACGCTCGCGCCGGCGAGGAAGTCGGCGACGATGGGGCCGAGCTGGTCGAACTCGATGAGGAAGCCGTCGTGGCCGAAGTCGGACGTGACGATGCGCAGCGGCTCCGCCCCCGGCACCCAGGCGGCGATGCGACCCGCCTGCTCCGGCGGGAACAGCCGGTCGGAGTCCACGGCCACGACCAGCGCGCGGGCCGTGATCTGCGACAGCGCCGACTCGACGCCGCCGCGGTCGCGGCCCAGGTCGTGGCTCAGCATCGACTCGGTGAGCACGAGGTAGGAGTTGGCGTCGAACCGGCGCGCGAGCTTGTCCCCGTGGTGGTCGAGGTACGACTGCACGGCGTACCGCCCGTCCTCGAGCGGGTCCTCGCCGCCCTGGGGCAGCCGCCCGAACCGCACGTCGAGCTCGGCCGCCGTCCGGTAGGTCGTGTGCGCGATCTGCCGGGCGATGGCGAGCCCGGTGTCCGGGCCCTCGCCGTCGGCGGCGCCGTAGTAGTCGCCGCCGCGCCAGCGCGGGTCCGCCCGGATCGCGCCGAGCTGCGGGTGCGCCCACGCGATCTGGTCGCCCGACGTCTGCGCCGTCGTCGCGATGGCGGCGATGCCGTCCACCGCGATCCCGGCCTCGGGGCCGAGCAGCGCCCACTCCAGCACGCGGAGCCCGCCCATCGACGCCCCGACGACCAGCGACCAGCGCTCGACGCCGAGCTGCCGGGCGAGCTCGATCTCCGCGGCGACCTGGTCGCGCGTGGTGATGCGGGGGAAGCGCCCGCCCCACGGGTGGCCGTCGGGAGCGGTGGACGCCGGCCCGGTGGTGCCCTGGCAGCCGCCCAGCACGTTGGGCGCGACGACGAAGTACCGGTCGGTGTCGATGGGGGCGCCGGGGCCGATCATGTCCGCCCACCAGCCGGCGGTCGGCTGCCCCGGCCCGGCAGGCCCGGTGACGTGCGCGTCGCCGGTCAGCGCGTGCAGCACGAGGACGGCGTTGGAACCGTCGGGGGCCAGCTCGCCCCACGTCTCGTAGGCCACCCGGACGTCGGGCAGCACGCCGCCCGCCTCGAGCTCGACCGCGCCGACGTCGACGAACGCGCGGTCGGCGGCCGGGTCGCCCTCGCGCCACGCGCCGGTGGCCGGCACGGGCGGCTTGACCCGGTCCCGCGAGACCGGCGTCGGGCGGACGGTGGGGGCGGCCTGGTGGCGGCCGCCGACCGACGGCACGGTGGCGGCGACGCCGCCGCCGCACCGCGCGGACGGGCCGGGCACCGCGGTCACGCGGCGGCCTCGTCGTCCGACGTCGTGCCGCCCGCGATCACGTCCGCCGCCGCGGCGAAGCCGAGCTCGAGGTCGGCGAGGATGTCCTGGATCCCCTCGAGGCCGACCGCGAGCCGCACCAGGGCCGGCGTCACGCCGGACTGCGCCTGGGCCTCCGGGGTGAGCTGCGAGTGCGTGGTCGACGCGGGGTGGATGACGAGCGACCGCACGTCGCCGATGTTCGCCACGTGCGAGTGCAGCTCCAGCGCGGAGACGAACGCGCGGCCCGCGGCGTTCGCGAGCTCCGGGTCGGCGACGCCGAGCTCGAACGCGATCACCGCGCCGGCGCCCTTCGGCGCGTACTTCCGGGCGTTCTCGTGCCACGGCGACGAGGGGAGGCCGGCGTAGTGCACGAGGCGCACGTCGGCGCGCTCCTCGAGCCACTCGGCCACGGTCTGCGCGTTGGCGACGTGGCGCTCCACGCGCAGCGACAGGGTCTCGAGGCCCTGCGCGAGCAGGAAGGCGTTGAACGGCGCGACGGCGGGGCCGAGGTCGCGCAACAGCTGGACGCGCGCCTTGAGCACGAACGCGAGGTTGGCGCCGAGCGCGGAGCCCACGCCGAGGTCGCGGGCGTAGACGAGGCCGTGGTAGCTCTCGTCCGGCTGGTTGAAGCCGGGGAAGCGCTCGGGCTGCGCGGCGTAGTCGAACGTGCCGCCGTCGACGATGACGCCGCCGATGGCCGCGCCGTGGCCGCCGAGGTACTTCGTGGCCGAGTGCACGACGACGTCGGCGCCGTGCTCGATCGGGCGCACCAGGTACGGGGTGGCGACGGTGTTGTCCACGATGAGCGGCACGCCCACCTCGTGCGCGACGTCCGCGACCGCGGCGATGTCCAGCACGTCCGCGCGCGGGTTGGGGATGGTCTCGGCGAAGAAGGCCTTGGTGGTGGGCCGGGCCGCTGCTCGCCAGGACTCGGGGTCGTGCGGGTCGTCGACGAACGTCGTCTCGATGCCCAGGCGCGGCAGCGTGTGGCGCAGCAGGTTGTAGGTGCCGCCGTACAGGCTGGGGCTGGCGACGACGTGGTCGCCGGCCTGCGCGACGTTGAGGATCGCGAGCGTCTCCGCCGCCTGGCCCGACGCCACGAGCAGCGCGCCGACGCCGCCCTCGAGGTCGGCGATGCGCGCCTCGACGGCCTCCTGGGTGGGGTTGCCGATGCGGGTGTAGATGGGGCCGAGGTCGGCGAGCACGAAGCGGTCGGCGGCGACGTCGGCGCTGGGGAACTCGAACGACGTGGTCTGGTAGATCGGCAGCGCGCGGGCCCCGGTGACGGGGTCCGGGGTCTGGCCGGCGTGGATCTGGCGGGTCTCGAAGGTCCAGCTGGAGGTCATGACGTGCTCCTGGGGCTCGGTCGCGGTTCGGTCGGCGGTGATCGGGCCGCGGCGGGAACCAGGAGGCCTGCGCGTCTGGGGCGGGCCGCGGCGGTCGGCTGCGCACGCGGAGCGGATGGCTGGGTCGACGAGCGGCCGCAGGCAGGCGAACGTGCGCGGTGGTCAGCGGCACATTCGACGGGTCATGCGGACGACCGTAGCCCGGCGGTGTAGCGCGCGACACCCATGTCTCGCCATTCGGGACCAGAATATGGACGGCGTGTCGGCTTGCGCGGCATGGCCTGGGCGCACTCCCCGGTGGCGCTCATGGTCGGCCGGGGTGAGTCTGGGCGAGGTTGCCCGGAGCGCGTCAGTCCAGGGAGGAGCAGATCATGCCTCGCACCCGTCGTCCCGTCAGGGTCACGTCGTGGGCCGCCGCCGCGCTGCTCGCCGGTGGGTCCGTCGCCGCCGGAGGCGTCGCGTGGGCCGACCCGCCGTCCGACGACGACGTCGCGGCCGCGCACGCGGCGGCGGACGCCGCCGCCCTCGACGTCGACGGCGCCGAGGCGCGGCTGGACGCGATCCGTGCCGAGCTCGCCCGGGCCGAGGCCGCCGTCCAGACCGCGGCGGAGGACTACGCCGAGGCCCGCGAGGCGCTGTCCGCGGCGAAGCGCGAGACCGCCGAGGCGCGGGAGCGGGCCGACCGTGCCCAGGCGGCCGAGGACGCCGCCCGCGGGACGCTCGCCGAGGCGTACCGCACCACGGCGCGGGCGAACGAGAACGGACTCGGGCCGCTCGACGTCGTCACCGGGGCGCGCGACGTCGGCGACGTCGTGTCGACCGAGGCCGCGCAGCGCGCGGTGGACCGGAAGGTCGCGGGCGCGCTCGCCCGGCAGGCGGACGTGCGCTCCGCGGCGCGCAACGCCGACGCCCGCTGGCAGGCCGCCCGCGCCGCGCAGCAGGAGGCCAGCGAGGCGGCCGAGGCCGCGTTCGCCGCCGCCCGGCGCACGGCCGACGACCTGATCGCCCGCACCGCCACCGCCGAGGACGAGCGCGACCGCCTGTTCGCACGGCTCGCCGACCTGCGCAGCACCAGCGTCGAGCTCGAGCGGCAGCGCGAGGCCGACCGCCAGCAGAAGGCCGCCGCCGCGCGCGAGGCCGCCGCGCGGGACCGTGCCGAGGACGCCTCGTCGTCGGGCGGCTCGTCGGGCGCGTCCGACGGGACCGCCGACCGCGCGGACGCCGCCGAGCAGGCCGGCCCGGAGCCCGAACGATCCCGGTCCGCCGGGTCGGACGACGGCGCCCGGGCCGACGACGCGGCGTCGGGCGGCTCGGGGAGCGCGGCGGGTCCCGACCCGCAGCCGACGCGCACCCGCGAGCCCGCCCCGGACCCGGCGCCGCGGCCCGACCCGAAGCCGGACCCGAAGCCCGAGCCCCCGCCGGTCAGCGGCGTCGGCCAGGGCGGCGCCGCGCAGGGCCGCGAGGCGCTGGCGTGGGCGCGCTCGAAGATCGGCACCGCCTACCAGTGGGGCGGCGACGGCAACCCGGGCTACGACTGCTCGGGTCTGACTGCCGGGGCGTGGAACGCGGCGGGCGTGTGGATCACCCGCACGTCGCGGTCGCAGTACCTCACCGTCGGCAAGGTCTCCTACGACCGGATGCGCCCGGGCGACCTGATCTTCTACGCCAACGACACGTCCGACCCGTCGACCATCCGGCACGTGGCCATCTACGCCGGCGGCGGGATGATGGTCGAGGCCCCGCGCCCCGGCATCGACGTCCGCGAGACCCCGGTCCGCTGGGACGAGCTCATGCCGTACGCCGGCCGTCCGTGAGCGCCCACAACGGTCAGGGCGGCGGTCAGGGGCGCAGCAGCACCTTGGTGGCGCGGCGCTCGTCCATCGCGGCGTAGGCCTCGGCGACGTCGGCGAGCGGCAGCTCCAGGTCGAAGACCTTGCCGGGCACGATCGCGCCGGACAGGACCTCGGGCAGGAGCGTCTCCATGTAGCGGCGGGCGGACGCCATGCCGCCGCCGATGGTGACGTTGCGGTCGAACAGGCGCCGCACGCTCAGCTCGGGTCCGCCGTTCGGCACGCCGACGAAGCCGACACGCCCGCCGCCGCGCACGACGTCGAGCGCGGTGTCCATCGACTGCTTGGTGCCGACGCACTCGAGCGCCGCGTCCGCCAGGTCGCCGTCGAGCAGGTCGCGCACGGCCGCGAGGCCCTCCTCGCCGCGCTCGGCGACGACGTCCGTGGCGCCGAACTCGCGGGCCAGAGCGGCACGGTCGTCGTGCCGGCTCATCGCGACGATCCGCTCCGCGCCCAGGAGGCGCGCGCCGATCACGCCGGACAGCCCGACGGCGCCGTCGCCGACCACGACGACGGTGTCGCCCGCGGAGACGCCCGCGGAGAACGCCGCGTGGTACCCGGTGGACATGACGTCGGCGAGGGTGAGCAGGTGCGGCACCAGCCCCGCGGACTCGAGCTCGACCTCCGGCCGGCCCACGGGGAAGAGGGAGTGCTGCGCGAGCGGGATGCGCACGCGCTCGCCCTGGGCGCCGTCGACCGGGTTCCCCCAGCGGTCGGTGGAGCCGAAGCCGGTGACGAGGTCGCAGGCCGCGGGGTAGCCCGCCCGGCAGGCCTGGCACTCGCCGCAGCTCATGGTGAACGGCAGGATCACGAAGTCGCCGACGCGCGCCGACGTCACGTCGGCGCCGAGCTCCTCGACCACGCCCACCAGCTCATGGCCGATGGGGCGCGGCCGCTTCACGGTCGTGACGCCGCGGTACGGCCACAGGTCGGAGCCGCACACGCAGGCGGCGACGACGCGGACCACCGCGTCGCCCGGGGTGAGGATCTTCGGGTCCGGGCGGTCCTCGACGCGGACGTCGCGGGGCCCGTGGATGACGGCTGCACGCATGGGTTCACGGTAGACGGCCGCCGGGCGGTCCGGGGACGACGACGGCGCCGCACCCCCGGTGGGGTGC
>NZ_JBHXAW010000077.1:0-16069 GCF_042726645.1 Isoptericola sp. NPDC060257 | reverse complement strand
CCGCCCTCCCCCTGCGGTCGTCGTGCTCGGTCAGCCGAGCGTCACCGCGTCGAGCGCGTCGACCATGCCGTCGCCGAAGAACGAGTTCTCCTCCGGCGTCCCGACGCACGTCGGACCCACGGGCGTCGTCCCGCAGGGCCGGTCGTCCGCCTGGTCGCGCACGGCCTGCTCGAGCTGGGCCGGCGTCCAGTCCGGGTGCGCGGACTTCATGAGCGCGAGCACGCCCGCGACGTGCGGCGACGCCATGGACGTGCCGCTCTTGGTGTCCCACGTGCCGTTCAGCTCGGTCGAGACGATGGCGCTGCCCGGGGCGGCGACGTCGATCTTGCCGAGGCCTCGGTTGGAGAAGGAGCTCAGGGCTCCGGTGCTCGTGACGGACGAGACCGTCACGACGCCGTCCGCCTCGGTCGGGATGTCCTCGCAGCCCGAGTTGATGGTGCGGTCCACGGCCGTCGAGTCGTTGGGGCTCGACGTGTCGCGGGTGTTGTTCGCCAGGTCCGTGGACGCGTTGCCGGCCGCCGCGGCGTGCACGGCGCCCCGGTCGGTGGAGAAGTCGATCGCGCGGCGCACGGCCTCCTTCACCGCGGCCTGGTCGGCCTGGTCCTCGCACCAGTACATGAACGGGTCGATGTAGTACGAGTTGTTGGTGACGTCCACGCCGTGCAGGCCCGCCCAGACGAAGCCGCAGACGGCGTACTCGGGGTAGATGAAGCCGTCGTCGTTGACGACCTTCACGGACGCCATCTTCACGCCCGGCGCGACGCCGACGATGCCCAGCCCGTTGTCGGCCGCCGCGATCGTCCCGGCCACGTGCGTGCCGTGGTCGGACGTCGTGGGCAGCCAGCCGGTGGCCGACGTGTCGGGGCGCCCCGCCGCGGTGCAGTTCACGGACGCCGCCGTGTCGACCTGCGTCGCGAGGTCGGGGTGCGTGACGTCGATGCCCGAGTCGAGGACGCCGACCAGCACGTCGGGCGAGCCCGGGTTGATCTCGATCGCCTGGTCGGCCTTGATCATCGCCATGTCCCACTGGGTGGCCTCGCCCGGGTCCGGGACGGCCGTCGTGCCGGCGCCGTCCTCGGTGCCGGCGCCGGGCTTCTTGGTGACCTTCGCCTTCCACGGGCCGCCCTTGGCCCCCGGGACCTCGTCGGCGACGGCGGGCGTGCCCTCGCTCACCGGGACGGTCCGGGTGACGCCGACGGACTCGACGGCGTGCCCGCGCGCGAGGCGCACCACGTCGGCGCGGAAGTCCGCGCGCGCCGCGTGCGCGACCACGACGCCGATCTCGGGCCACGACTGGACGACGACGCCGCCCGCCGCCTCGACGGCCCGCTCCGCGAGACGCGTCTGGCCGGGGTTCGCGTGCTTGGCGTTGACGACGTAGGAGAAGGTCTGGCCGTCGGGGGTGGTCACCGGGACCGGCGTGGACGGTGGCTCGGCCGCGGTGCCGCCGGCGACGGCGGCGCTGCCGGCACCGGCGATCAGGAGGGCCGTGGCGGCGCCGACGGCGACCAGACGCGCGCGATGGGTGGTGCGCAGGCTCATGGTGTCCCCTTCGAAGAGGTGCGGTCGCCTCGTTGCGACCGTCACCAGGTGACGGTAGAGCGCCCGGGCCCGGAGGGCCCGTCGAACGCACCACCGGGTCGCGTCGCGGGAGTTCCCTGACGTCCGGGTAACGCCCCGGTGAACCCGGATGAACACTGTCCGATCATCAGGAGACGCCGTTCAATTCGGCACTTTTGCGGCCTGTCGTGCCCCTAATCTCGAATCCCGTGACCAGCCCGGCACGCACCCGGTGGTCCTGCTTCTGCCGTGCAAAGTCCACGGCACCGCTTTCGCATTCTTGAGGAGGTCGTCGCATGACGGACGCTGTCGTGGTGGGCTCGGGATTCTTCGGCCTGACCGTTGCCGAGAGGCTCGCCGAACAGTACGGCGCGAACGTTCTCGTGATCGACCGGCGCCACCACGTCGGCGGCAACGCCTACAGCGCTCTGGAGCCCGAGACCGGCATCGAGGTCCACCAGTACGGCGCGCACCTGTTCCACACGTCGAACGAGCGGGTGTGGGAGTACGTCAACCGGTTCACGGCGTTCACGGGCTACGTGCACCGGGTGTACACGACGCACCGGGGCGAGGTGTTCCCGATGCCGATCAACCTGGGCACGATCAACCAGTTCTTCCGGTCGGCGCACGGCCCCGACACGGCGCGGGAGCTCATCGCCGAGCAGGCGGGCGAGCTCGCCGGCAAGGACCCCGAGAACCTCGACGAGCAGGGCGTGTCACTCATCGGGCGGCCGCTGTACGAGGCGTTCATCCGCGACTACACCGCCAAGCAGTGGCAGACCGACCCCACGGACCTCCCCGCGTCGATCATCAAGCGGCTCCCCGTGCGCTACACGTACGACAACCGCTACTTCAACGACACGCACGAGGGCCTGCCGGTGGACGGCTACACCGCCTGGCTCGAGCGGATGGCCGACCACCCGCGCATCGAGGTGCGGCTCGAGACGGACTTCTTCGACGAGGGGCAGCCGGTCAACAAGGCCGCGACCGTCGGCCAGGTGCCCGTCGTCTACACGGGCCCCGTCGACCGCTACTTCGAGTTCACCGAGGGTGAGCTGTCGTGGCGCACCCTGGACTTCGAGCAGGAGGTCCTGCCGGTCGGCGACTTCCAGGGCACCCCGGTCATGAACTACGCCGACCTGGACGTGCCCTATACGCGCATCCTCGAGTTCCGCCATTTCCACCCGGAACGCGAATACCAGCGCGAGAAGACCGTCGTCGTGCGGGAGTACTCCCGTTTTGCCGAGCGCGGCGACGAACCGTACTACCCGGTCAACACCTCGGCGGACCGCGACCGGCTGCAGCTGTATCGCAAGCACATGGAAGGCGAGAAGGACGTGTTCTTCGGCGGCCGCCTGGGTACCTACCAGTACCTCGACATGCACATGGCGATCGGGTCCGCCCTCTCCATGGTCGACAACAAGCTCGGCGCGGTGTTCGGGGGTGCGGCGTGACTCTCCTGGCGCAGCTCGAGACGGCCTCGGAGGCCGAGGTGTCCCGCCGCGTCGTGCACCAGGTGGTGCTGCCGCCGGACGCCGACCCGGACACGCTCCCGCTGTACGTGGACTTCACGATGGCGCGCGCCGCCGAGGAGGCGCACCCGGACGTCGCGCCCGCCGAGGCAGGAGCCGAGGTGCTGGGCCGCAGGTCGCTGCGCCTCGACCACGGCCGCGAGGCGTCGTTCGGCACCTACTTCGGCGCGTTCCCCGCCGGGTACTGGCGGCGCTGGACCGACGTCGCCGAGGTGCGGCTCAGCCTCCGCCTCTCGGGGCCCGCGACCGTCGCGGTGTACAAGTCGAACGCACGCGGAAACCCGCAGCGGGTGCGGTTGATCCACAGCGTGGACGGCGTCGTCGACGTCGACCTGACGCTCGCGTCCTTCGGCGACGGCGGCTGGTACTGGTTCGACCTGTACGCCTCCGACGGCGCCGTGACCCTCGAGTCCGCGGAGTGGAGCGTCGACGGGTCGTACGCGCGCAAGCACGGCACGGCCTCCATCGCGATCACCACGTTCAACCGCCCCGACTACTGCGTCGCGCAGCTGCACGCGCTCGGCGGCGACGAGGGCCTCCAGGACGTGGTGGACCGGATCTACGTGGTCGACCAGGGCAGCAGGCTCGTCCAGGACCAGCCCGACTTCGCCGAGGCCGCGGCGCGGCTCGGCGGCCGCCTGTCGCTCGTGCGCCAGGGGAACCTCGGGGGCTCCGGCGGCTTCTCGCGCGGCATGGCGGAGACGCTGCAGGCCGGCGAGTCCGACTACGTGCTGCTGCTCGACGACGACGTCGTCTCGGAGCCCGAGGGCATCGCCCGCGCGGTCGCCTTCGGCGACTTCGCCCGGACGCCCACGATCGTGGGCGGCCACATGTTCTCGATGTTCGAGAAGTCGTGCCTGCACACCTTCGGCGAGCGGGTCAACCGCTACTCGTTCTGGTGGGGCAAGATCGAGAACACGTTCGACCGGCACGACTTCTCGCTGCACCCCCTGCGCACGACCCCGTGGCTGCACCAACGCGTGGACGTCGACTACAACGGCTGGTGGATGTCGCTGATCCCGGTCGAGGCGCTGCGCACGGTGGGGCTGTCGCTCCCCGTGTTCATCAAGTGGGACGACGCCGAGTACAGCCTGCGCGCCACCGACCACGGCATCCCGACGGTCTCCCTCCCCGGGGCCGCGGTGTGGCACGTGCCGTGGGTCGACAAGGACGACGCGATCGACTGGCAGGCGTACTACCACCAGCGCAACCGGTGGCTCGCGGCCATGCTGCACTCGCCGTACCGCGGCGGTGGCGAGCTGCCCCGGGCGAGCTTCGTCGGCGACGTCAAGCACCTGCTGCAGCTGCAGTACTCGGCCGTCGAGCTGCGCCTGCGGGCCCTCGAGGACCTGCTCCAGGGCCCCGAGCACCTGCACGCGACGATCGGCTCCACGCTGCCCGAGGTGAGGGCGCTGCGGGCGCGGTTCCCCGACGCCGTGGTGGAGAAGGACCCGGGCGCTTTCCCGCTCACCAGGCGCCACCGCCCCTCCCGCCGGGGCAAGGTGCCGTCGGCTCCCGGAGGGAAGCCCCGCGCGGTCGCGTCGGCACTGACCGGGATGGCCAAGCAGCTGCGCGCCGTGCGGCCGGAGGCGCTCGAGGTGCCCGAGGAGAGGGTCTCGACCACGGCCGCCCGGTGGTGGCGGCTGTCGCACCTCGACTCCGCGGTCGTCACGTCGGCCGACGGCACGGGCGCCTCGATGTACGTCCGCGACCCGAGGAAGTTCCGCGCCTACCTGGTCCGCAGCCTGCGGCTGCACCGGCAGCTGCGCAGCCAGTGGGCGCCCCTGAGCCGGCGGTACCGGAAGGCCATGCCGTCGTTCACCTCGGTCGACGAGTGGCGCGCGACGTTCGACACCCACGGTGTCGACGATGACGAGTGAAGACACGATGCGGGCACCGCGCAGGCATCACGAGCAGGCAGGGACACAGCGCATGACGGATCCGGCGAAGAAGTACGACGTCGCCATCCTCGGATGGTGGTACGGCAAGAACTACGGTTCGATCCTCACCTACTACGGGCTCAACCGTGCCGTCGAGAGCCTCGGCCGCTCGGTCCTCATGGTGCACGAGCCGCTCGGCTACAACGGCTACCGGGTGCACTGGCCCACGGACATCGTCTCCATGGACTTCGCCCGTCGCGTCGGCTACGAGCACACCGAGCAGGAGCACTACTCCGCGCTGCCGCGCCTGAACGACGTCGCTCGCACCTTCGTCGTGGGCAGCGACCAGCTGTGGAACCCGCTGATCGGCCGGGTCAACGACGACCTGTTCCTGGACTTCGTCGCCCCGGAGAACCACCGGGTGGCCTACGGCACGTCGTTCGGGAACCGCGGCACCGACAAGTTCAAGGTGCCGTTCGTCGCCAAGCACGCCGCGAGCCTGCAGCAGTTCAAGGCGATCTCGGTGCGCGAGGAGTACGCGATCGACACCGCTCGGGACGTCTTCGGCGCCAAGGCGGCGCTCGTCGTCGACCCCGTCTTCCTGCTGCCCGAGGAGCACTACGCCGGCCTCGCCGACAAGGCGACGGTGGCTCCCGGGGGCGAGTACCTCGCGGTCTTCTACCTCGACCCCAACCCGGAGAAGGTGTCCGTCGCGCGGGCGATCGCCGACAAGCTGGGCTTCGACAAGATCCTGGTGATCCCCAACCCCGACGAGGGACGCGAGAAGGTGACGTCCCTGTTCGCGGACGAGCCGCGGGTCGAGGTCCTGTCGGAGGACGCCCCGGAGAACTTCCTGCGCGCCTACCGCGACGCCGGCTATGTCGTCACCGACAGCTACCACGGCTCCGCCTTCGCGGCGATCTTCGAGAAGCCCTTCTCGTCGATCTACAACACCAAGCGGGGCGCCGACCGGTTCAAGAACCTCATGGCGGCGATGGGCTTCGACGACCAGCGCCGCGTCCTGGAGACCGACACCGCCGAGACGATCACCGAGAACGAGTACGTCACCCGGGAGATCGACTTCACGAAGGCCCGCGAGTACATCGGGTCCGGCCGGGCCTCGTCGCTGGAATGGCTGAGGACGGCGCTGGACCCCGAGTCCGAGGGCTCCGCCGCGATCCGCCGCTTCCAGCGGTTCGCCCTGGACAACCCCGCGTTCACCGCCAGCAGCAAGGCCTGGCGCGTCTCGCGCAGGGCGCGCGGCACCCGGCTGAAGGTCGCCCGGGACGGCGCGGCGGTCGGCAACCATGCCTGGACCTCCCTGCCGGAGCCGCTGACGCCCGGCTCGGCGTACCAGCTGACGATCGACTGGACCCCCCGGACCGACGCGCCGGCCGTCAACCTCCACCTCCGCAACCCCGAGACCGGCCAGTTCCGCGCCGTCGGCAAGGTGAACGTCGCGCAGGGCTCGGGCACGGCGCGCCGAGACGCGGTCACGTTCACCGTGTCCGACCCGGGCTTCTCCGAGATCATGCTGGGCGCGCTGCACTTCACCGGCCGCAACGCGGGCGCCGAGGTGCGTGGCCTCGAGGTCGTGGAGGTGCCCGCAGCCGTCGCCGCCGCGGCACGGCGCAAGGCCTCGGGCAGGCCCCCTGCCAAGGGCTTCGCGGGTCAGGCCAGGGCGCTGGCGCTGGCGGACTACGAACGCCAGGTGCGGTCGTACGATCGCGCCCGGTCGGCCGACAGGATCTCCGGCGCCCGGGCGCGGATGATCTTCCACGCCCACGCGATCGAGAAGGGTCTGAGCCGGAGCAACTTCCGCGCGGGCTTCGGCAGGATCGCCGTCCCGGGGCTCGCCAAGGAGATGAACTCCTGGCTGGCGTCCGGGTTCAGCATCGACGACCCCTACCTGCAGAGCTCCGCGGCCGTGATGAAGACCTACTTCGAGCGGCACGCCGCGCTCCAGCACGACGTCTCCGCCTTCCGTCAGCTCTTCTCCGGCGCGGCGCAGGACCTCATCGACGCCACCCGGCACCACGAGGGCGGTGTGCTGCCCGCCGAGCAGACCCGCGAGATCCGCCTCGAGGCCGACGACTCGCGCGGCTTCCTCGACGTCGTCTACGGGCGGCGCAGCGTGCGGGAGTTCACCGACGAGCCCGTCAGCGACGCGGACGTCAGCAGGGCGGTGCAGATCGCGATGCAGTCGCCGTCGGTGTGCAACCGCCAGGCCGCCCGCGTGCACCAGTTCCAGGACCCCGAGGTCATCAGGTCGGTGCTGGACATCCAGGGCGGGTTCAACGGCTACGAGATGCCCCCGCGCCTGCTGCTGATCACCGCCGACCTCGACGCCTTCCTCTTCGCCCCCGAGCGCAACCAGCCGTTCGTGGACGGCGGGCTGTTCATGATGTCGCTGCTCCTCGGCCTGACCCAGGTGGGCCTGGGGTCGTGCTCGCTCAACACCGCGATGGGGAGCGCGAAGGACGCCGCGATCCGCAAGATCATCGACGTCCCCGACAACGAGGTGTTCATCTCCTTCGTCGCGGTCGGCCACTACGACCAGCAGGTCCTGGTGCCGCGGTCGAAGCGGACCCGCGTCGAGGACGTCATCGTCCGGCACGCCGCCGGCTGAGCGTGCCGGGGGCGGCCGCCCGCGGTCCGGAGCACGAGCGTCGCCGGAGGGCGCTGCCGGACTTTGCAACCCCTCGGCGCCTGTGGGATAACTCCGGCATGCCCTCCCCTCGCGCTGCGCTGGCCCGCACGTTCGCCAGGCTGCCCCCGGTCGCCCGCCGCGACGCCGAGATCCGCCAGCTCTCCAGCGTGGTCAGGAAGCGGTCGCGAGCTCTCGTCAAGCAGCGCGAGCGTGCCGCCGACCTCCAGGCCGAGATCGCCGACCTGCGGGCCCAGGTCCGCAGGGAGCAGGAGAAGGCTGCGGCCTCCGACAAGACGTCCCGAGAGCGTCTCGCGAGGCTCAAGGCTGCGGACCTCCGGATCTCGCGCGCCGCCGAGCCGACGTTCAGCACGCTGCTGGCTCAGCAGCGCGCTCTGTACGGTCGGCTGCGGGACTCGGGCGGCCATGCGCTCCACCCGATGTCACGCACCGAGTACAAGCTGCACAACATGGCGTTCGCCCAGAGCCACGGACTTCGGACCGCCCAGGTCTTCCAGGCGTGGGCCACCGTCGACGAGATCAGTCTCGACGCTCTCCCGGACGAGTTCGTGTTGAAGTCGGACGGCGGCTCCAGCGCGCACGCCGTCTTCCCGCTGCGCCGCGTCGACGGTTCGCTCACCAGGGTCGACACCGGTGCCCGAGTCTCGATCGACGACATCAAGGACCGGATCCGCGCCCTCGGCGACCGCGCGCGTGGGCCGTTCTTCGCCGAGACGCTCCTGGCGTCCGCCGAAGGGTCGCTCGTCCCGGACGACATCAAGGTCTACACCTTCTACGGGCAGCCGGGGCAGGTCCTCCTCATGCGGCCTGCGGGGACCCGTCGGCGTGACGCCGGACGCCGTTACCTCGACCCGGCCACCGGTGCCGACCTCGGCGAGGTCATCCCCGGGGCGACGTACAAGCCGGACATCCCCGTCCCCGATCGCCTGCCCGAGATCCTCGCGGCGGCGCGGCACCTCTCCCTGGCCTCGGGGTCGGACTTCTGTCGGTTCGACTTCTACGACACTCCCGACGGCATCCACTTCGGCGAGATCACGCCGGCCCCCGGCGACCCGCAGCAGTACCGTCTCGAGCACGACCTCTCACTGGGTGCCCGATGGCTCGACGCTCGCGTGCGGGTGCTCCAGGACGAGGCGGCCGGTCGGCCCCGCGGGCTCGTCTGGGGGACGCATCCCCACGAGTGGCACTACCCCTCGGGGTCGGAACCCGACGACATGGCGAACTGGCCACGCAGCGTCTCCACCTGTGACCAGTGGTGCGTGCGGATGTCGTGACGGCGGCCTGCGGGGGGCACCACGACGGCCCCCGGAGGGTGAGCTCGTTCCCACGGTGAGCGGGGCGGTCGCGGCGCGGCAGACCCTCAGGAGGAACGCCCGGTGCGCAGGGCGGCCTGCACGCCGTCGGTGACCTCGGGGGTGAGGGTGCGGGCGAACGTCGCGGTGAGGTGGCCGTGGTCGAAGTACGCCACGACGCCGCCGACCACGGGGTGGCAGACGTCGTCGTCGCACATGAGGTCGGTGACCTCTCGGACCGTCACCAGCCCGGAGTCGTCCGCGCGCCCGGCCGCGGCGAGGGGGTCCGGCTCGAGCGCCTGCGACGGCGGCGCCCCGCAGGCGTCCCAGGACACGGGCCCGGCGGCGAGGCAGTCGGGGACGCTGTCCGGCATCGCGGGGGTGTCGCGCAGCACGAGCACGGGGATGCCGGCGTCGGTGAAGGCGGCCAGCGTGTCGGCGTAGGCGTCCTGCGCGGCGTCGACCTGCTCGGCCTCCGGGACGTCCGCCAGGAGCTGGTTGGTGCGCGCCGACAGGACCACGAGGTCGTACCCGCCGTCGACGACCGAGTCGACCGCCCACCGCGTCGTGTCGAGGCAGCCCTGCGCGTCGTCCGCGGCCTCGTACTCCAGCAGCCGCTCGACGGGGTAGCACGACGACTGCAGGTACGTGTCGACCTGCCAGTCCCCCGCGCCCTCCCCCGCCTCCAGGGCGGGGGCCCAGTGGCCGGCGTGCGAGTTGCCGAGCAGCGCGACCCGCACGGGGGCGTCGTCGGAGCCGTACGTGCAGCTGTTCCGGGTCGTGAACGGCGGGTCGTTCCAGCAGTCGTCCGCGTAGACGGCCGGCTTGTCCTGCGCGGCCGCCTCCGGCGGCGTGAGCAGGCCCTGGACGTCACAGGACGGGTCGCGCACCGCGCCCGCGCCCGCGCACGCACCGGCGTCGGCGACCTGGGCGGGGGCGGACACGACCGCCTCGCGCACCCGCTCGTCGGAGGCCGACGCCGCCGAGACGCCCCAGACCGCGGAGACGGCCACGCACACCGCGAGCAGCCCGAACGTCGCCGCGCGGCGGCGCACCAGCACCGGCTGGCGGCGCAGCGGGTCCTCGACCCACCGCTTGGTCAGGGCGGCCAGCACCAGCGACGCCACCACGACGGCCACCAGCTCGACGCCGCCCAGCGCGCGGCCGAGCGCGTAGGGCACGACGACGATCAGCGGCCAGTGCCACAGGTACACGCTGTAGGAGACGTCGCCCAGCCACTGCACGGGGCGCCACGCGAGCAAGCCGCCGGGTCCGCCGCGGGCGCCGTCGGCCGCCGCCGCGATCACCAGGGCCGTGCCCACCGTCGGCAGAGCGGCCGCGACGCCGGGGAACGGCGTCGACCCGTCGAAGAGGACCACCGCCGCCACGACGGCCGCCAGCCCCGCCCACGCCGTCGCCGCCCGGGCCGGCGTCGGCAGCTGCCACGGCCGCACCGTCACCGCCGCGGCGACGAGCCCGCCCAGCGCGAGCTCCCAGAGCCGGGTCGTCGTGACGAAGTACGCCGCGGACGGGTTCGTCCCCGTCAGGTGCACCGACCACGCGAGCGACACGACGACGACCAGCCCGACGACCGCCGTCGGCAGCCACGCCGACAGCGACGCCGGCCGACCTGCGCCGCGCCGGCGCCAGCGCACCGCGACCCACACGGTGAGCCCGATCAGCACCGGCCACAGCACGTAGAACTGCTCCTCGACCGACAACGACCAGTAGTGCTGCACGGGGGACGCCAGCTCCTCGGCGGCCAGGTAGTCCGTGGCCGACCGCGCCAGCGCCCAGTTCTCGACGTACAGCGCCGCGGCCGCCACCTCCCGCGCCACGCGGGCGTGCACCGTCGACGGCAGCCACAGCAGCGTCGCCGCCAGCGTGGCCACGAGCACCACCGTCGCCGCGGGGATGAGGCGGCGCACCCGCCGTGCCCAGAACTCCAGCAGGTCGCCCACCCCGCGCACCGGCCGGCGCAGCAGGTGCGACGTGATGAGGAAGCCCGAGATGACGAAGAAGACGTCCACACCCACGTAGCCGCCCGTCACCGTGCCCGGCAGCAGGTGGTAGACCAGCACCGCGCTCACCGCCAGCGCACGCAGGCCCTGCACGTCGGTGCGGACCTCGGTGCGCGTCGACGTTCCCGCCGACGAGCCGGCGGGAACGGGAGGGGACAGGGTGGTCACGCAGCGCTCCAGGATCGGGTCGGTCCCGACGTGGCGGTTCGAGACGTGGCACTTCGAGACGTGGCAGTTCGAGACGTCGCAGCCCGACAGGCCGGCGCACACGTCCCGTGGGGACCGCCTCGGAGGATAGCCCGCCGACCGGTGACGGGCGCAGTCGAGCCCGGTCCCGGGCGCGCCGCGGGCCAGGCCTTCACGGCACGTCCCGGACGTCTCCACGCCATGTCCCGTCCACGGTCCCGCCTACCGCGAGCGGTTCGTCCGCTTGGCGATGCTTCCCGGCGCACGGGGCCGGAAGGGGGTACCCGGCGCCCCCGCGGAGGCGGGTATCCTCTCCAACGACATTCAGCCGTTCAGACGGCGTTCACCGGAGCTCCGCCCCCCGCGGTCCCCGGCGCACCTCACACACCGCCGTGGCCTGGTCCCGTTCGAGGATGCTTCCTCCCGGGCTCGACCACAGATCGAAAGGACCTGGGCCCCATGCCTCTCGACCTTGCCGTGATCGGCCTTGGTTATGTCGGACTTCCGCTTGCCCGGGAGGCGGTGCGTGCTGGCCTCCAGGTGCGCGGCTTCGACGTCACGACGCCGGTCGTGGACGCGCTCAACGAGGGCCGCTCGCACGTGGACGACATCTCGGACGCGGACGTGGCCTCGATGGTCGAGGCGGGGTTCCGCGCGACCGCCGACGTGGAGGACATCCGTGGCGCGGCGGCCGTCGTGATCTGCGTGCCGACGCCGTTGGGGCAGGACGGCGGGCCGGACCTGGGCGCGGTGATCGCGGCGACCCGCACGGTGGCGGGGGTGCTCGAGCCCGGCATGGTCGTGGTGCTGGAGTCGACGACGTACCCGGGCACCACGGAGGAGGTCCTCAAGCCGATCCTCGAGGAGGGCGGCCTGCGGTGCGGCGAGGACTTCCACCTGGCGTTCTCGCCCGAGCGGATCGACCCGGGCAACCCGACGTACGGCATGAAGAACACGCCGAAGGTCGTGGGCGGGCTGACCCCGGAGGCCACGGAGCGTGCCGCGGCGCTGTACTCGCGGTTCGTGGACACGGTGGTCGTCGCCAAGGGTGCGCGCGAGGCCGAGACGGCGAAGCTGCTCGAGAACACCTACCGGCACATCAACATCGCGCTGGTGAACGAGATGGCGCGGTTCTGCCACGAGCTGGGCATCGACCTGTGGGACGTCATCCGGCTGGCCAAGACCAAGCCGTTCGGGTTCCAGGCGTTCTACCCCGGCCCCGGGGTGGGCGGGCACTGCATCCCGATCGACCCGAACTACCTGAGCCACAACGTGCGCTCGCGCCTGGGCTACCCGTTCCGGTTCGTCGAGCTGGCGCAGGAGATCAACGCGACGATGCCGTCGTACGTGGTGCGGCGCGCGCAGGACATCCTCAACGAGGACGCGAAGGCGATGCGCGGCTCGCGGGTGCTGGTGCTGGGCGTGACGTACAAGCCGGACATCGCCGACCAACGGGAGTCGCCCGCGGTCGCGGTCGCCCGCGCGCTGGTGGCCCAGGGCGCCGACCTGGTGTTCCACGACCCGCACGTCGCGCAGTGGCACGTCAACGGTGAGGTCCTGGACCGGGTCGCGGACCTCGACACGGCCATCCTCGACGCGGACCTGGTCATCCTGGTGCAGAACCACAGCGCCTACGATGTCGATGTACTGGCGGAGAAGTCGGTGCGCTTCTTCGACACGAAGGGCGCGACGACCCACCCCGACGCCATCCGGCTCTGACCGGCGGGCCGGAACGGACCGGCGCCGAACACCTGACGTCGAAGGAGCCCCATGCGCGCCCGAAGCCTCACGGCCCTCTCAGCGATCGCCGTGGCAGCCGTCGTGGGCGTCGTCGCCGCCCTCCTGGGCAGCGACGACGTCGCGCTGGCGGTCCTCGTCGCGCTGGTCGGCGGGGTCGCGGCGGTCGCGGTGCTGACCTACCGGCGGGCCGGGGTGACAGCCGCTCGCGCGCAGGCTGCCGAGCACCAGCTTCGTGAGCTCCGCAAGGAGCTTGCGCGCGAGCGCAAGGTCGCCGTGTCGGCGACCGAGCAGCTCCGTCGCCACGTGGCACGCACCGACACGTCGGTCGCGCGGTGGCGTTCCGACCTCGAGGCGACGGTGCGCGCCGACGTCGTGCCGCCGCTGGGCGAGGTCTCCGCCAGGCTCGACGGTCTGGACGGCGACGTCAGGCACCTCCGGCGACGGGTCGAGAACGTCCGAGGCCTCGTCCATGCGGCGCGGCCGGGCACCCTGCTCACCCAGATGCAGGCGCTCGACCAGCTCCGGGCCAAGTTCGACGTCTCCGGCCCGCTCCCGGACGTCGGGGGCTGGGCCCTCGATCCCACCGCGCTCGTCTGGCTCGTCGACGAGATCGAGCGTCGGCGTCCGGAGCACGTCGTCGAGTGCGGGAGCGGGACCTCCACCTTCTGGATCGCCATGGCCCTGCGCCAGAACGGCCGCGGCCGGGTCACCGCGCTCGACCACCTGGAGGGGTACGCCGCGCGAACCAGGTCCTCCCTCGAGCGGCACGGACTGTCCGACGTGGCCGAGGTCCGTCACGCACCGCTGGTGGCGACGTCGACCCCGCGCGGCGAGTTCCCCTGGTACGACGTCGACCCCGCGACCCTCGGGGCGATCGACCTGCTCGTCGTCGACGGCCCGCCCGAGGCGACCGGCCAACTCGCCCGCTATCCCGCGCTCCCTGTGCTGCACGGGGCGCTGCTCCCCGACTCTCACGTCCTGGTCGACGACGTGCACCGCGAGGACGAGAGGAAGGCGATCGAGCACTGGCTCGAGGAGCTGCCCCGCCTCCGGCGCGCCGAATACAGGAACGATGTCTCCGAGGTGCTGACCTATGAGTAACCTCGGCTGCCCGCCCGCCCCCTGCACGAAAGCCTTCGAATGACCGTCGACTCGCGCGCCGTCCCGGACGTCTCGGCCTCCGCCGAGACCTCCGGCGCTGCTCCGCGCGCCACGCGCTTCCGCCCCGACGTGGAGGGACTCCGCGCGATCGCGATCGGGAGCGTGCTGCTCTACCACGCCGGGATCGTCTTCATCCCCGGCGGCTTCATCGGCGTGGACGTCTTCTTCGTCATCTCCGGCTTCCTCATCACGGGCCAGCTCGTGCGCGAGCTGGAGCGGAGCGGCCGGGTGTCGATGATCCGCTTCTACGCCCGCCGAGCCCGACGGCTCCTGCCCGCCGCGGCGCTCGTCCTGGCGGTCACCGCCGCCCTGGTGTTCTTCGTGGGCAGCATCGTCGACCGCAGGGTCTTCGGCGGCGACATCGTCGCGGCCGCCGCCTACGTGGAGAACTGGCGTCTCGCCGGTCGCGCCGTCGACTACCTGGCGGAGGGCGTCAGCGTCTCGCCGGTGCAGCACTTCTGGTCGCTGTCCGTCGAGGAGCAGTTCTACATCGTCTGGCCGCTCCTGCTCGTCGTCGTGGCCTTCCTGGCGCGGCGGTTCCACTGGCCCGCGCGGATCGTGATGGCCGCCGGCCTGTGCCTGATCGTGGTCCCGTCGTTCCTCTGGTCCGTCCTGATGTCGACCGAGAGCCCGGCCAACGCGTTCTTCGTGACCACGACCCGGCTCTGGGAGCTCGGGATCGGCGGCCTCGTGGCCGTCGGCGTCGCGATCTGGCCCCGCGTGCCGCGAGCCGTCGCCCTGGTCCTCGGCTGGGGCGGCATCGCGGCCATCGTCGCCGGCGCGCTGCTCCTCGACGAGACGGCCGTCTGGCCCGGCTCCCTGGCGCTCGTCCCGGTCCTCGGCACCGCGGCCGTGATCATCGCCGGGGCGAGCAGCTCGGCCCCCGGGTTCCTCGGCAACAAGCTCATGGTGTGGCTCGGCGGCCTGTCCTACTCGCTGTACCTCTGGCACTGGCCGCTGCTCATCGCCGCCACCTGGGTGTGGGGCGAGCTCGGCCAGAAGCGCGGGCTGCTCATCGTGCTGCTCGCCGTCATCCCCGCATGGCTGTCGTACAAGCTCGTCGAGAACCCCGTGCGACGGATCGCCCAGGAGCGCTGGTCGCCCCGGATGACCCTCTCGGTCGGGCTCAACCTGACCGCCATCACCGTGATCGCCGGGCTCCTCCTCATGAGCGGCACCCCCACGAGCGCCCCGGCGAACGCCAGCGTCGAGGGCAAGGGCGCGCAGAGCCTCGAGATGAAGGACGGCGAGGCCACCGGGATCCCCAACCCGGACTCGGTCGAGAGCTTCACCCCGCTCCCCCAGGACGCCGCCGCCGACAAGCCCGACGCCTACGACCGCGGCTGCCAGGTGGACCAGAAGGTCGCCGTCCCCAAGCCCTGCGCCTACGGCGACCGGGAGGGCAAGACGCACCTGATGCTCCTCGGCGACTCCAAGGCCCTCCAGTGGATCGACGCGCTCGACCCGATCGCGAAGGACCACGGCTGGAAGCTCGACGTCGCCACCAAGAGCGCGTGCGGCTTCTCGAGCGCGCAGATCAACGACGGGCAGGGCGACCCCTACGTGAGCTGCACGCAGTACAACGAGGCGCTGCTGCAGATGGTGCTCGACGAGAAGCCCGACGCGGTCATGGTCTCGCAGACCACGAGCTACTCCTACGACAGCGCGGGCGAGCGGACACAGGACGCGATGGTCGACGCCCTCGAGTCCACGTGGAAGACGCTCGAGGACGCCGGGATCGACGTGATCGCGATCGCGGACAACCCCGACCCGGTCGATCTCCCGGCCGGCGACGGGGAGGTCTACAAGTGTGTCGCCGAGTACATGGACTCCCTGTCCAGCTGCGCCTTCTCCAAGGAGGCCGGGCTCGACAAGAGCGGCACCCCGGCGATGCTGGCGACGGCCGACCTCATGCCGTCGGTCGACGTCGTCAACATGAACGACCTGGTCTGCACCGACGTCTGCCCGCCGGTGATCGGTGACATCCTCGCCTACCGGCAGGGTTCGCACCTCTCCCGCACCTACGTGA
>NZ_JBHXAW010000076.1:0-16314 GCF_042726645.1 Isoptericola sp. NPDC060257 | reverse complement strand
GTCTCCTCCTTGAGGTCGAGCGTCGTCTCCGAGCTGAACGACCCCTCGGCGAGCACCGGGCCGTCGGTCGGCTTGTCCCGCGACGTCGCGCGGACCTCGACGTGGCCGCCCTCGGAGTTGGTGTTCAGCGTGATCGACGTGACCGGCGCCGGCTCCTCGAGCTCGATGACGTAGCCGAGGCCGCTGCGCAGCCCGGCGAAGTCCGGACCGTTGAACCACTGGGTGTACCAGAACGTCGACGGGTCGCCGTCGTAGGCGAGGTCGACGGCCTCGGGGTGCTGGCCGTCGCCCTCGGGGTCGAGCTGGTCGCCCGACGAGATGACGGGGCGGACCTCGGGGGTCTCCGACGGTTCGCTGGACTCGTCGTCCGTGGGCTCCTCGGCGGCCGCGCCGCCACCCGCGTCCTCGCTGGCGACCGGGCTCTCCGCCACGGACGGCGCCGACGGCGACATCACCTTGGAGACGGCCCACAGGGCGCCGGCGAGCACGAGCACGACGACGAGCCCGAGCACGATCGGCGTCGGGTTCACGCCCCGACGCTTGGGCGCCGGCGAGGACGCGAACCCGCCGGTGTCCGTGCGGGGCTCACCGCCCCCTGGCGGCGGAGGCACGGGGGCGTGCGCGGTCTGCTGCTGGACCGGGGCGCCCTGTGCGGTGGGGTAGGCCTGGCTGCCGTAGGCGGCCGCGGGCGCGGCGCCGTAAGCCGCTGCGGGCTGCTGGGCGGGGGCGGGCTGCTGCTGGACGGGGGCCATCGCAGCCGTGGCCTGTGCGGGCGGTACGGGAGCCTGAGCCGCGGTGGGCGCCGCGACCGGCGGGATCGCCTGCGTGGACTGCGGTGCCGCGACGCCGGCCGCCGCACCGGCGGCACCGCCGACGGCGGCGGAGCGGGCGATACGTCCGCTGGCCGGCCGGCGGACGGGCGGGGCGGGCGGCGGCGTCCCCGGCAGGGCGGCACCCGTCCCGACCGCGCCCATGACGGAGGAGCGCACCGGGGGCTCGGTCGACGGCTGCACGAACTGCGGGAGTGCCGCGACGACGGAGACCTCGCCCCACGGCGCGAGCGCGGCGACGACGTCGCCGGGCGTGGTGGGTGCGTCGGGGGAGTCGGAGCCGAAGGTCCGGCGCACCAGGGAGTCGAGCTCGGCGTCGACGTGCGGCACCAGCGTCGACACCGGGACGACGCCGCGCTCGTCGCGCTGCGCGGGCAGCGGACGCACGGCGTCGGGGGCGATCCAGGGCTCGTCGAGCGAGTCGCCCGGCCACCGGGCGGTGAGCGCGTAGTAGGCGAGGGCGACGAGGTCGCGTGCGTCCGCGGCGGCCGCGCCGGCGCCCGTGATGTGATCCCGCCCGCCGTCGACGCCGGCGAGCGCGGCGTCGATGCCGAGCCCGGTGACGACGACGCGGTGGCCGTCGATCCGCACGGCCTCGGGACGGAGCGCGAGGTGGTGCACGCCGCGCTGCCCGGCGGCCTCGAGCGCCGCGGCGGCCTCGCCGACGACGGCGCGCGCCTGCTGGGCGTCGACCAGTCCGCCGGAGACGACCTCCGTGAGGGACGACCCCCGGTACGGCTCGGAGATGATGTAGCTGCGCTGGCCCGTGCCGAGGTCGGTGCTGCCGACGTCGAGCACGCGGGAGAGCCGCGGGTCGGCGACGAGCGCGGCCCGGCGCGCGGCGTCGAGCGCTGCGGACGCGTACGGGCCGTCGACGAACGTCACCCGGACGGGACGGTCCAGGATCTGGTCGTGCGCTTCCCACGCCTCGGCTGCGGCGAGGTCGGTGGCCGCGAGCTGCACGAGCCGATAGCGATCGACCATGACGGTCCCGGGATGGGCGGTGCTCACCTGTGCTCCTCGGTGGGGGTGCGGGGGGAGAGGGTCCTCCGGTCCATCGGACCATGGTACGGGCGGGCCGGTGCCCGTGAGGTCGCGCCTGGCGGGCGTGCCCGCAGGGCCCTCACGGAACCCGCGCGAGCCGGGCACGCGACCGTCGTCATCGCTTGAGCCGCCGCAGGACGGGGGCCAGCGCGTCGTCGAGCTCGCGCACGTGCAGGACCTTCAGCGCGAGCACGTAGCCGACCACCATCACGACGCCCGCGGCGGCCGTGACCAGCACGGAGTGGCCCCAGGACGTGACGTCGTACCCGTCGAGGAGGCGGACGGTCAACCACCCCAGGAGGGCGGCGATCAGGGCGCCGACCAGGGCGCGGACGTACAGCTGGAGGACGCGCCGGCCGTCCATGCCCCGGAGCTTGCGGCGCATGCCGCGCACGCGCAGCAACAGCGAGATCCACGTCGACAGCGCGTACGCGCCGCCGGCGGCGACGGCCCACCACTGAGGTGGCAGCAGGCGGGTCGCGCCCCACAGGACGACGACCATCGACACGGTCGCGATGACCTGGATGCCGAAGATCGAGCGGCCGTCCTCGAACGCGAAGTACATGCGGCGGACCAGCACCGTCGCGCCGAGGGCGACGATGCCGATCGACATCGCCTGGATGATCGGCGCGACGGCGCCGACCCCTTCCGCGTCGAGCGACGGCAGCAGGGACGCCGTGAGCGGGACGGCGAGGACGATGAGCGCGGCGGCGGAGAACACCGAGAAGACGCCCGCGGACCGCATGCCGAGCGACATGTCGCGGCGCACTCCGGGGAGATCGCCGGCCTGGACAGCCGCCGTCATGCGGGGGAACAGCACCGTGACGATGGAGACGACCACCAGGGAGTGGGGCAGCAGGTAGATCGTCATCGCGTTGGTGTACGCGGCGTTGCCGGCGAACGCCTCGTCGAGGTCCGTGCCGGTCTGCCCGGCGGCGCCGAGGACGTTGGTGAGGAACAGGACGCCCACCTGCTCCAGCGCGACGGCGCCGATGGTCCAGCCGACGACCGTCCCGGCAGCGCGCAGCCCGATGCCCCGCAGGCCGAGCCGGAACCGCCACCGGAAGCCGGTGCGTCGCAGCGCGAACACGAGCACCAGGGCCTGGGCCGCGATACCCAGGGTCGCCGTGCCGGCGAGGACCGCCGTCTGCGCCGTCGACCAGGTCGACAGGTCGGAGATGCCGCGAGACGGGGCGGTGCCCCATACGGCGATGAAAGCCCCGAAGCCGATCAGGGAGACGATGTTGTTCGCGACCGGGGCGACGCCGTAGGCGCCGAAGCGTCCCTGCGCGTTGAGCACCTGGCCCAGCAGCATGTACAGGCCGTAGAAGAAGACCTGGGGGATGCACCAGTACGCGAAGACGACGGCGAGGTGGCGCGCGTCGGCGTCCCAGGCGCCGCTGAGCGTCGAGAGCCAGATGATGAGCGGGGCAGCGACGACCAGCACCGCCGTGAGCAGCAGCAGCCCGAGGCCGGAGAGGGTGAGGAGCTTGTCGAGCCGCTCGCGGGCGTTGCGGGCGTTCATCGCCCGCAGGATCTGCGGGATGAGCACGGCCTGGAGCACACCGGCCGAGATGAGCGCGAACAGCATGTTCGGGAGCTTGTTCGCGATGTCGAACGCGTTGGCGACCGTACCGACGGCGCCGACGCACGCGACCAGCAGCATCGCGCGGATCAGCCCGGAGGCACGGGACGCGACGGTGCCCAGCGTCATCACGACGGATCCGCGGCCCAGGCTGGTACGCCGCACGCCACCGGCGCCGCCTTCGTCGGTGCTCCCGGTGCTCCCGGTGCCGTCGTCCTGACCGGCGCGGGCACCACCGGGGTCGCCGACCGGGTGCCAGCTCGCGCCGGGCGCGCCGGTCGGGTTCGCCGGGTCGGTCGCGTCGCCCTCGCCGGGCAGGTCGGGCCGGCCGTCGTCGGGGAAGGCGGACGTCGAAGTCATGAGGGGTCGGTCTCCGTGGCCTGGGCGGGCGGCGTGCGGGCGGCGGGGATCCCGCCGCCGTCTGGGTCGGGCGGGTCGTCGTCGTGCGGGTCGCGTGGCGGGCTGTCGTCGGGCGCGGCGGCGTCGGGGCCCTGGGGGTCGGCGGCGGCGTCCGCGACGCCCTCGTCGGTGGTCCGCGCCGAGGACCGCCCCCGACGCACCGTACGCCAGATTCCCCCGATGAAGAGGAGGGCGACCAGGGCGGCGACGACGGCGGTGCCCGCGGTCTCCCAGCCGGCACGGACGCGGAGGGAGAAGCTCGTGGGCCCCGCGACGACCGTGCCGCTCGGTGCGAGCACCTCGACCTGCACGGTGACGTCGCCGGAGCCGATGGCGCGCACGGGGACGTGCACGTTGGACGACGTGCCGGCGGGCACGACGACGGTCGGCCGCGACTCGACGACCAGCCGGGACGCGTCGGGCCGGAGCACCACGGTGACCGTGGCGTCCACGGGCAGGTCGTTGGAGACGGTGACGGGCAGCTTGCCGGTGTCGCTGACGAGCGTGACGTTGGACCGGTCGGCGACGCCGATGCCCTGCTGCAGGGCCTCGGACTGCTCCACGGCGAGGTCGACGGCGTTGTCGCGGGCGTCGGGCTCGGCGCGGGCGGCGACGGCGAGGGGGGCGACGAGCGCCTGGTCGGTGTCGCCGCTCAGCTCGACGGGGTCGCTGGCCACCGTGGAGAACGCGGCGAGGCCGCGGTGGGAGTCGAGGAGGCGGCGGACGGAGGAGGACGCCAGCTCGCCCTTGGACCGACCGGCCCGCTCGCCCCGAGCAGGGTCGGCGCGCGGCACGCGGGAGGCGGGGGCGGCGACGGTCTCGGACAGCGGCACGACGTCGGCCCACGACGCGTCGTGGAGGGCGCCGAGCACCGCGCCCACCAGGGCCGGGTCGGGCGACCAGTTCCGCGGGAGGGCGGCGAGCAGGTGCAGGTCCTGCTGCCCGGAGTCCTGCTGCTGGAGCGCGACGAGCGCGGCGTCGGCGAGCACGCGGGCGGACGCCTCGGCGGCCGACGGGGCGTCGTCACCGTCGGTGAGGGTGGCGAACGCCGACGACAGTCCCTCGTCGGCGACCAGCGCGGACACCTTGCCCGACGGCGTCTCGACGGCGGTGCGGGCGGATGCGGCGGCCCCGTCGGCGGGGGCGAGGCCGTCGGCCACCACCACCTGGTCGACGGGTGCCTCGCGTCCGGCGGCGAGGGTGGCGGCATCGGGCCGACCCTCCGGCCAGGCGACGGTGAGGTCCCAGCGCTCGGGCCGCTGCCAGGCCGCCCCGAGCGCGGCCTCCCCGCCGGTCGCGGCCGCGACGTCCGCCCGGGACGGGTCGGCGTGCGCGACCGCCGCGAGGTCGGGGTCGTAGCCGGGCAGGACGGCGACGTCGGCGGGTTCACCGGACGCCGCCGTGCGGGCGGTGCCGGCGGTGCTCGTCAGGCTCGCCGACGTGCCGGCGTCGGTGGCGTCGGTGGCGTCGACGTCACCCGTGACGGGCGCACCCGTGAGCCGGGTCGCCCACGCCTGGGCGTCGTCGTCGTCCGCCCCGGCCGCAGCCGACACGAGGGCCGGGTCGACGGCGAGCGACATGCCGGGCGACGTGCCGGTGACCGACGCGGCGTCGAGCAGGCGGGTCAGCCGTCCGCCGGTCGCGGTCGCCGTGCCGAGCTCCAGGTCGTAGCCGTCCGGGTCCAGCGGGTCGACGGCGGGGCCCGTGACGGGGGCGGCGACGCTCACCGAGACCGGGTCGGGCGCGTCGCCCTCCGGTGCGAACAGGAGGAACGTGTGGACGACGTCGAGCGTGGACCCGCCGCGGGTGAGCGCGACGGACATCTCCCGAGGCCCCCACGGGTTCTCCGCGCTGAGGCCGAGGGTGTCGACGTCGAGCTCCATCGTGACCTGGGCGGTGTCCCCGGGAGCGAGGCGGTCGACAGGCTCGGCCGTCTGGGACCGTCCTGCGGTGCTGGTGCCGTCGTCGTCGGCCCAGGCCGCCAGGTCCTCGCGCGAGGTGACCGGGCGCCACGAGACGCCGAGGTCGAGCTGGGCGCCGTCGAGCGCGGCATCGGTGCCGTTGGTGACCCGGAGGTCGAGCGTCACGGTGGAGCCGGGGGAGGCGAGCGAGGGCGCGGAGCTCACGAGCTCGACCGTCGCCTTCCCGTCGCGGGCGGCGGGCAGGAGGGACGGCGAGGTGACGGCCGACGCCGACGCGCCGGGGAGCGCGACGAGCGCGCCCGTCAGGAGCAGCCCGGCGAGCAGGGCCAGCACGGGCAGGAAGGGGGCGTGGTGGAGGCGGGCCCGCCGGGCGGGCGGGGGCGCGGGTGCGGCGACGGCACCCGGGGGTCGGGAGGTGGTCACGCGGCGGGCCTCACTCGACGGCTCCGAGACCGGGGTGCCCGAGCACCTCGGGCGTGCGGCGCAGCACCTGCTGCGCGACGATGGCGAGCCGCTGCTCGTTGGGGTAGGAGAGCCGCTCCGTCAGCTGCTCGACCGGGACCCAGAGGGCGTCCTCCGCCTCGCCGTCGGGGTCGCCCTCCGCGGTGATGGTGCCGCCCTCCGCGCGCAGGAGGAAGTGGTGCACCACCTTGTGGACGCGGTGGTCCTCTCCGCTGAACCAGTAGTCGATGACGCCCAGGCGGGTGCGGATCGAGCCGAGGATGCCCGTCTCCTCGTGGATCTCGCGGACGGCCGCCTGCTCCGGCGTCTCCTCGCCCTCGAGGTGCCCCTTGGGCAGGCACCACTCGAGGCGCCCGCCGCGGTTGCGCCGCACGATGACGGCGGCCTCGGGGCCGCCGGCGGCGACCTGGACGACGAGCCCTCCCGCCGACGTCTCCTCGTTGACCGGCAGGTGCGTCGTCGTGCCCGACGGGGCGACGCCCACGACGGCGGGCGTCGCGGTGCCGCGCGGCCCCGCGAGGCGCGCGGGGTCGACCTTGAGAGGGTGTCCTCCCGGTGGCACGGGGACCGGCGCGGCCGGGCGCCGGCGCCGCGGGCCGGGAACCGGGGCCGGGGATGACATGCGCCCACCCTACCGAGTGGAGACGCCCCGCCGGCCCAGCCGCCGGGGCGCCGACGCGCGGGATCTGGGAGGATGGGACGCCGTGTCGACCCCTGAACCCCAGGCCCCTGCCGCGCTGCTGCGCCGCGCCCTCGCCGTGCTGACCGAGATGGCCCCCGCGGCCGTCGAGCTGGGCGAGGTGTTCCGCGCCGCCGGGCACGAGCTCGCGCTGGTCGGCGGGCCCGTCCGCGACGCCTTCCTCGGCCGCACCAGCAACGACCTGGACTTCGCGACGTCGGCCTCGCCCGACGAGACGCAGGCCCTGCTGGCCCGCTGGGGCGACGCCCACTGGGACATCGGGAAGGAGTTCGGCACGATCGGGGCGCGGCGGTTCGCGCGCACCGGAGGCGGGTCGGGCGACGGGACCGCGTCGGGCGACGTCGTCGTCGAGGTCACCACCTACCGCAGCGACGAGTACGACCCCGCCTCGCGCAAGCCCGTCGTGGCCTTCGGGGACACGCTGGACGGCGACCTGTCGCGGCGCGACTTCACGGTGAACGCGATGGCGGTGCGGCTGCCGGACCTCACGTTCGTCGACCCGTTCGACGGGCTGTCCGACCTGGCCCGCGGCGTGCTGCGCACCCCCATCGCGCCGGAGCGGTCGTTCGACGACGACCCGTTGCGCATGATGCGCGCGGCGCGGTTCGCCGGCCAGCTCGGGTTCGACGTCGAGCCCGCGACCCGGCAGGCGATCGTCGACATGGCGGGCCGGATCGACATCGTCTCCGCCGAGCGGGTGCAGGCGGAGATCTCCAAGCTGCTGCTGAGCGACCGGCCCCGCGCCGGGCTCGAGGTGCTGGTCGACACCGGCCTGGCCGACCACGTGCTGCCCGAGCTGCCCGCGCTGCGGCTGGAGATCGACGAGCACCACCGCCACAAGGACGTCTACCAGCACTCGCTCACGGTGCTGGAGCAGGCCATCGCGCAGGAGACCGGGCCGGACGGTCCCGTGCCCGCGCCCGACCTCGTGCTGCGGCTCGCGTCCCTGCTGCACGACGTCGGCAAGCCGGCCACGCGCCGGTTCGAGCCCGGCGGCGGCGTGAGCTTCCACCACCACGAGGTGGTCGGCGCCAAGCTGGTGGCCAAGCGGCTGCGGGCCCTGAAGTACGAGAAGCAGGTGGTCAAGGACGTCGCCCGCCTGGTGGAGCTGCACCTGCGCTTCCACGGCTACGGCGAGGGGCAGTGGACGGACTCGGCGGTGCGCCGCTACGTCACCGACGCCGGCCCGCTGCTCGAGCGGCTGCACCGGCTCACGCGTGCCGACTCCACCACGAGGAACAAGCGCAAGGCCCAGCGCCTCGCCGACTCGTACACCGACCTCGAGCACCGCATCGCCGCCCTGCGCGAACAGGAGGAGATCGACGCGATCCGGCCGGACCTGGACGGCTCGCAGATCATGTCGATCCTCGGCATCGCGCCCGGGCCCGCCGTCGGGCAGGCGTACAAGCACCTCCTCGCGCTGCGGATGGAGCACGGTCCGCTCGGCGAGGAGCGCGCGGAGCAGGAGCTGCGCACCTGGTGGGCAGGCCGCGAGGCCTGACCGACCCTCCCTCGAGGGACGGCCACGGGTCTATCCTCACGCTTGCGCGCGGGCCCGACGACGAGCCCCGGAGCGCGACGAGCGGAGGCTGGGCATGAGCGGTTCCGGTTCGACGTCGGGTGGTGCGTCCGGCGGGGAGGCCACCGGCGGGGGCGCCGACGCGGGGGCGCGCGACCGGCGGGCGCGGCTCGTGGTGACGGCGTTCTACCTGGTGCAGGGCACGTGCTTCGCCGGCCTGCTCGCGCAGGTGCCGACGCTGCAGCACGACCTGGGCATCTCGGACGGCACGCTGACGCTGATCCTGCTCCTGGTGCCGGTCGTGGCCGGCGTCGGCAGCGTGCTCGCCGGTGCGCTCGCCCCGCGGGTCGGCAGCGCCCGCCTGCTGCACGTGTGCGGGCCGCTCGTGGCGCTCGCCGTCCTGGGTGCCGGCCTGGCGCCGACCGTCACGATCCTCTACCCCGTGGTCGCGGCGGTGGGGCTGCTGCTCGGCCTGGTCGACGCGAGCATGAACATGCAGGGCGTGGAGGTGGAGCAGCGGTACGGCCGCAGCCTGCTCAACTCCTTCCACGGCGCGTGGAGCGTGGGCGGCATCCTCGGGTCCCTGGCAGCCGTCCTGGCGCACTCGCTGGGCTGGTCGCTCGCCGCCGGGCTGGGGCTCGTCGCCGCCGTGGGCGTCGCCATCGACCTCGTGGCGACGGCCGCGGCGTCCGGCGGCGCACCGCGTCCGGACGCGCATGAGGCCGTGCTCGGCCTGGTGACGGCGGAACGCCCGCCGCGCCCGGTGAACGGCGTGCCCGAGCCGACCGGGCCGGTGGGCCGGGAGCGGGCCGACGTGGGCGCGTCGCGCGCCGCCCGCCCGCCGTGGGGCCCGCTGATCCTGGTGGGCCTCGCGGTGACGATCGTGTACGTCGCGGACTCGGCGACGTCGAACTGGTCCACCAAGTACATCCAGGACGCGCTGGGCGCGGCGGCGAACGTCGCGCCGCTGGGGCTGGCTGCCTACCTGGGGTGCCAGCTCCTGGGGCGGCTCGCGGCGGACCGGCAGGTCAACCGGTTCGGGCCGGTGGCGCCCGTCGCCGTCGGCGGGATCGTGGGGGCGGCGGGACTCGCCGCCGTGACGCTCGCCCCCGGGCCGTGGGTCGCCGTCGTCGGCTTCGGTCTCACCGGGCTCGGCCTGAGCGTCGTGGTGCCGCTGGCGTTCTCGGTGGCGGGCCGGCTCGACCCCGAGGGGACGGGCGTCGCGGTCGCGCGCGTGAACCTCTTCAACTACGTGGGGTTCGTCGTGGGGGCGGGCCTGATCGGCGGCGTCGCCGAGGTGCTGAGCCTGCGGCTCGCCTTCGCGGTCCCCGCGCTGCTGGCGCTCGGCGTGATCGCGCTGGCGCCCGCCTTCAAGGTCGCGGCCCGCGACGGCGTCGCCTCTCCGGCCGTCGCGCCCTGACGTCGGGGACGACGACGGGCGGCCACCGTCGTGCGACGGTGACCGCCCGCGGCGGCGCCTCCGGCCCGTGACGGGGCCGACCGGTCAGTGCGCCGCCGGCATGCCCTCGCCCTCGGGGGAGGCGGGCACGCGCCGCAGCAGGAGCGACAGCCCCACCGCGACGAGCATGATCGCCGCGCCCCAGACGAACGCGTCGCCGACACCCTCGGCCAGCGCGACCTGCGCCGTCGCGCCGTCCTCCATGAGGGCGACGGACCGCGTGGTCATCACCGCGACGAACATCGCCGTGCCGGCCGCGCCGGCGAGCTGCTGCACCGTGCCGATCGCGGCCGACCCGTGGGAGTACAGGGGCGGGGTGAGCGACGACAGCGCCGAGGTGAACAGCGGCGTGAACATGAACGCGAGGCCGAGGCTGAGCGTCACGTGCAGCGCCAGGATGTACCAGGGCGACGAGTCCGCGTGCACCTGCGTGAACAGGGCCAGCGCGATCGTCACGACGACCAGGCCCGGCGTGACCAGCGGGCGCGGGCCCACCCGGTCGTACAGGCGGCCGACCGTCGGGCCGAGCAGGCCCATGAGCAGGCCGCCCGGGAGCACGATGAGGCCGGTGGCCAGCGGCTCGAGGCCCATCGCGTCCTGGAGGAACAGCGGCAGCAGGATCAGCGAGCCGAACATCGCGAGCATGCCGACCGCCATGATGGCGAGGCCGACCGAGAACCCGCGGAACCGGAACACGCTCAGGTCGAGCAGCGCGCGGTCGTCGCGGGCCAGGAGGAGCTGGCGCCACGCGAAGAGGCCGAGCACCGCGACGCCGACGACGATCGGGATCCACGGCGCGACGGGCGGGGCGTGCCGTGCGGCCTCGCCGATGCTGGACAGGCCGTACACGAGCCCGCCGAACGCCACGGCCGCGAGGAACAGCGACAGCGGGTCGAGGCGCGAGTGTGTACGGTCGGCGACGTCCCGGACGTACAAGAAGCCCATGACCAGCGCGAGCAGGGCGATCGGGAGCACGATGCCGAAGACCCAGCGCCAGCTCAGCGCGTCGAGGATGATGCCCGAGATGGCCGGGCCGAGCGCCGGCGCGGCGGCCATGACGATGGAGATGTTGCCCATCACCTTGCCGCGGATCGCCGGCGGCACGACGGTCATGATCGTGGTCATGAGCAGCGGCATCATGATGGCGGTGCCCGACGCCTGGACGATGCGTCCGCCCAGCAGCCACCCGAAGCCGGGGGAGAGCGCCGCGAGGAGCGTGCCCGCGCTGAACAGCGACATCGCGAGCAGGTAGGCACCGCGCGTGCCGAGGCGCTGCAGCAGGAACCCGGTGGCCGGGATGATGACCGACATCGTGAGCATGAACGCGGTGGTCAGCCACTGGCCGGTGCTCGCCGTGATGCCGAGGTCGGTCATGAGGGGGGCCAGGGCCACGCTCATCGTCGTCTCGTTGAGGATCACGACGAACGCGGAGCCCAGCAGCAGCGCGATGACGGTGAACTGCTGGCGCGTGAGGCGCTGGGGAACGGCCTCGTCGATGACGACGCCGCGGGCGGGCAGCGTCGTGTCGGCCGTGCCGGGAGATGCGGTGGCGGGAGTCGTCAGGGTGGCCTCCGGGGTCTGCGCGTCGGATGTGACGGTGGTGTCTGTCGGTCGGGGGGCTGGCACTCTGTGCTCCGCTCGCGTCGTGCCGGGGAACCCGGCGGAGGGCAGGGGAGGGCCGACGCCGGTGGGCGCGGCACGTCGTCGTGGTCGGTCGTGGCCCCGGGAGGTCACCCCGGTGCGATCATCGTGCGGTCACCGGACGGGCGAGACCGTACTGTGTACGACCACGAACCATCCTGCGATATTCCCGCTTCCCGTGACGACCTGATTTTCGGTCGGAACTCGTCGGTCGTCGCGAGAGCGGGTCAGGACGAGCGCGGGACGGGACCCAAGCCTGGGGCTCGGGCCGGGGCCGGAACAACGCCAGGTCCGGGAACGGTCGTGAACCGTCGGTTCACGATCCGCGCGGGCGTCAGGCGCGGGCGGCGTCCCCGGCGCCCCCGGCCCGGCGGACGCGGGCCGGCACGTCGACGGGCGTGCGGGCACCCCGCGTCGCCATGAGCAGCGCGGCGAGCACGTAGGCGACGGCGAGGCCGACGAAGACGCCGCGGGACCAGCCGGTGTCCGGGAGGGTGAAGGCGGCGAGGGCGGCGGCGCCGACGAACGCGGCGTTGTAGAGCACGTCGTAGAAGGCGAAGGCGCGGCCGCGGAACTCGTCCTCGGCGTCGCGCTGCACGATCGTGTCCACGGCGATCTTGGTGCCCTGCGCGGCCAGGCCGAGGAGCGCGGCCCCGGTGTAGACGACGGCGCGCTCCGGCGTCGTGACGAGGAGCAGCTGGCTCGCGGCCGCGAGCAGCAGCATGACGGCGATCCAGCCCTGCGGGCCGGTGCGACGCGAGAGCGTCGGCGTCAGCACCATGGCGATCGCGCCGCCGGCGCCCGTGAGACCGATGACGACGGCGAAGGTCGCCATCCCGGCGCTCTGGCTGCCGGGGTCGAGCAGGTTGCGCGAGATGAGGATCGACGAGATGAACACCACGCCGTAGAGGAAGCGGTGCACGGCCATCGCGAGCAGCGCCTGACCCGGGGTGCGCCGCGCGACGAGGTAGCGGGCACCGTCGGCCAGCCCGCGGGCGACCTTGGCGATCTCCCCGCGCAGGTCGGCCTCGGCCGGCTGCTCGGGGCCGAGCTGGGTGCGCCGCAGGCGCGTGGCGAGCAGCGACGCGACGCCGAAGACGAGCGCGGCGCACACGAGCGCGGACGAGTCCTTGACCCGGCCGGGCTCGAACGCCAGGCCGAGGACGAAGCCGATGCCGCCGCCCACGAACGCGGCGCCCGCGCCGAGCGTGGGGGACAGCGAGTTGGCGGTGAGCAGCAGCGGCCCGTCGACGACGCGCGGCAGGCCGGCGGACAGCCCGGCGAGGAGGAAGCGGTTGACGGACAGGGCCGCGAGGCCGATCGCGTAGATGGCCCAGCCGACGCCGCCGGCGAGCATGACGCCCGCCATCGCGAGCGTGAGCACCAGGCGCACGGCGTTGCCCCACACCAGCACCTGGCGGCGCTGCCACCGGTCGAGCAGCACGCCCGCGAAGGGGCCGACGATCGTGAACGGCGCGAGCATGACGGCGAACGCGCCGGCGATGGCCGCCGCCGTGCCCTGCGACTCGGGCGAGAAGAACAGCAGGGACGCCAGGCCCACCTGGAACATGCCGTCGCCGGCCTGCGAGACCAGCCGGACGGTGAAGAGCTTGCGGAAGCCCTCCAGCCGCAGCAGCGCGCGCAGCTCGTGCCAGGTCTCGCTCATCGCTCCCACGCCCACAGCCTAGGCGGTCGGCGTCCCGCGACCCCTGGGGCGGTCCCCCCGGTGGCCCGCGCGGTCAGGTCGTGAGTTCTGCAACCGGGCGACGGAAGAAGTTCGCCGTGGCACCTCTTGTCGAGGCCTACTTATAAAGGTACCTTTCATAACTCCACGGCGATGTGCTCCAGGTCACGTCGCGTCCGGACAGGAGGGCGTATGCCTCGCACGACCCCCACCTTCAGCCGTCGGGAGGTGCTCCGCGCGGGCGGCCTCGGTGCCGCCACGCTGGCGCTCGGCATCAGCGCCCCGGAGACGGCCGGGGCGGCGTCGCCGTCGGACGGCTCGTTCGGGCTGGGGGTCGCGAGCGGCTCGCCGCGCCCGGACTCGATGGTGCTGTGGACGCGGCTCACCCGCGACCCCCTGGCCCCCGACGGGCACGGAGGCATGCCGCTGCGGAGCTACGGCGTGCACTGGGAGGTCGCCACCGACCCCGAGCTCGAGCACGTCGTGCGGCGCGGGCACGCGCTCGCGCAGCCGGAGCTGGCGCACTCGGTGCACCCCAAGGTGACCGGCCTGCGGCCGGCGACCGAGTACTTCTACCGGTTCCGCTCCGGCGCCACCTCGAGCACCGTGGGGCGCTTCCGCACGCTGCCGGCGGCTCCCGCCGTCCCGGACACGTTCACGGTGGGCGTCGTCTCGTGCCAGGCCTGGTACCACGGCCACTTCACCGCGCACCGGCACCTCGCGGCGGAGCGCGAGCTCGACCTGGTGGTCTTCGGCGGCGACTACGTCTACGAGTACGGGATCACGGCGGCGAACCTGTGGCGTCAGGGGGTGACGGTCGCGCCGGAGCACGCCGCCGAGGTGCAGACCCTGGAGCAGTACCGGCTGCGGTACGCCCTCACCAAGAGCGACCCGCACCTGCAGGCGCTGCACGCGCGCGTCCCCGCCGTGGCGATCTGGGACGACCACGAGGTGCAGAACAACTACGTGGGCGGTCGCTCCGCCTACGGCCTGCCCGACGAGATCTTCGCGCACCGCGTGGCCGTGGCCTACCGGGCGTTCTACGAGCACCTGCCGGTGGACCTCGAGGCGCTGCCCGACGGGCCCGGCTCGGACATCACCACCGGCTTCGACGTGGGACACCTGGCGAGGTTCTCCCTGCTCGACACCCGACAGCACCGCGACCCCGTCCCGGGGACCGCCGAGGAGCAGGCCGAGCCCGCCCGCACGATGCTCGGCCGCGCACAGGAACGGTGGGTGGAGGAGCGACTGGTCGACAGCCCGGCGGTCTGGAACGTGGTGGCGAGCGGCGTGGTCCTCATGCCGGTCACGGAGGACCGGACGGACCAGTGGGACGGCTACCCCGCGGCGCGGGCGCGGCTGCTCGACGCGATGGCCCGCAGCAGCGGCGTGGTCGTCCTTTCGGGCGACATCCACCACGCGGTCGCCGGCGAGCTGCGCGCCGACGTCGCGGACCCGGGGGCGGGGAACGTGGGCGTGGAGCTGGTCTGCACGTCCGTGGCCTCCGACGGCGACGGCGCCCCGACGGACGCCTACGCCCCGGACTGGCTCCAGCACGACTACGTGCGGCTCTACGACGGCCGGCGCGGCTACCTGACGGTCACCCTGACCCCGCAGGAGATGACGTCGACCTTCGTCTGCGTGCCCTGGGTGGAGGCCGACGACACCGCCCCGCGCGAGGTCCTCGCCCGATTCGTCACCCCCGCGGGCACGTCCCGCCTCGTCGAGGCCTGAAGGAGGCATCGTGCCCGTCCCGTCGTCCCGGCCGCCCAGGCAGGTCACCGGCCTGCGCGCCGAGCCCGCGATCGCACGCACCGAGCTGAGCTGGCGCTCGCTCGGCTTCGAGCCGCTCATCGACCACTACCGGGTGCACGCGGTCCGGGGAGCCCACGGCCCCTTCGAGCCGGACGGGGCGAACCTCGTCGGCAAGACGGTCTACCCGCAGCTCACGCACCACGTCGACCCGCGCGGCGAGACCTGGACCTACCGCGTCGTCGCGGTGTCCGACGCCGGGCGGTCCGCCCGCCCGAGCGGCGTGCTCGTGGCCAGCTCGGTGGCGTCCGTCGTCGGGACCGGCCTGCCGGTCGCGACGATCGGCGACTTCGACGCGCGGACGCTGGAGCACCGGTTCGCGCCGGCGGGGTACGCGCAGATCCCGGCGGCCTATCCGGGCGCCGTGATCGAGCTCGAGCAGGGCGTCGACAGCCCCGCGGACTCCTGGCCGTACCTGCTGCCGGGACCCGGCGACGCCTGGGCCGGCCGCAAGGCGTACACCGCGCGCTGGCGCCTCCCGCTGCCCGCCGCCCCCGCGGCCGACCACGACCTCGCGCTGTGGCTCGTCGACACGACCCGCCTGGGCGGCACGCTCCGCGTGGCCGTCAACGGCGCCGCGCTGGCCGACGTCGCCCTGCCCCCGGGCGGGACGCGCGGCTCGCGCGAGGGGGACGCGACCGTGCCGGGGACGGCGCTGGTCCGCTCGTACCACGAGCTCCCGGTGCCGGCCGGCCGGCTGCGCGAGGGCGAGAACACGATCGAGCTCGTCCTCGCCGACGGCGGCTGGGTGGCGTGGGACGCCGTCGGCCTGTTCGCCCGGCGCTGACCGGCTCGAGGACACGGGGAGGGAACGGGGAGACATGGTCCGCAGCGGTGGAGACCGGCACGTCACGGACGTGCGCCGACGCAACACGCTCAGCTGCATCGAGGTGCTGCGCGGCAGCAAGGCGACGACGCTGACGGCGCTCGCGAAGGACACCGGGCTGTCGCGACCCACCGTCGAGTCGATCGTCGCCGAGCTCGTCGAGCGTGGCCTGGCCCGCGAGGTCTCCGGGGTGGAGGAGGGCATCGGCCTGCGGGCCATGGCGCAGAAGGACCCGCTGGTCGAGTACCAGCGTGAGGGCTTCGACATGTTCACCGCCATGATGGAGGGCATCAAGGAGGAGTCCGTCGGCTACCTGTTCAACCTGGAGGTCCAGGTCGAGCAGCAGGTCGAGGCCGGAGTCCGCGCACGTCTCCGCGAGCAGCGGGCTGCCGCCGGCCAGCCAGAGCCCGGCGAGGGAGCGGCCGGCTTCC
>NZ_JBHXAW010000075.1:0-16322 GCF_042726645.1 Isoptericola sp. NPDC060257 | reverse complement strand
GCGAAGTACTCCTCCTCGAAGACCATCCAGCGCAGGATCGAGGCACCCCGCCCGCCGAACTCCTCGGGCCAGGACACCACCGACCAGCGGTCGGCGGCCAGTTCGGCCTCCCACCGCCGGTGCGCAGCGCCTCGGCGTACTGGCGGCCCTTGTAGGCACCGCAGGTGGGGCACGCGGCGTGGGACAGCTTCTGCCCCTTGCAGCTCGGGCACGTCGTGAGAACCGCCGCGGTGGTCTTCCACTGCGAACGGCGCGCACGGGTGTTGCTGCGCGACATCTTGCGCTTCGGAACAGCCACGGCTAGCTCTCTTTCGTCTCGTCGGACACGCTCGAATCCTCGAGCATGGTCTGCAGCGCCGACCACCGGGGGTCGACGAGGTCGTGATGGTGGTCCGGGTCGTCCGCCAGCCGCGCCCCGCAGACGGAGCACAGGCCGGGGCAGTCCGGACGGCACAGCGGTTGAAATGGTAGTGCAGTCACGAGGGAATCCCGAACCGCCGGCTCGATATCGGCCTGGTCGTCGACCAGGACCGGCTCGTCCTCGGCGTCCTCGTCCCCGGACTCCTCCGCCGCCTGCGCCCTCTCGGGGTAGGCGAAGAGCTCCTGCACACGCACCGTCACCTGCTGGGAGACCGGGTCGAGGCAGCGCACGCACTCCCCCACCGCCGTGCCGCGCACGACGCCGGACACCAGCACCCCTTCCATGACCGGCTCCAGGCGGAGGCCCAGGGTGAGGTCGTCGCCCTCGGGCACGCCGATGACGGCGGTCCCCATGTCAGCGGGGGCGGGCACGACGCGCGCGACCTCCTCCATCGAACCGGGTCGCCGAGACAGCTCGTGCGTGTCGAGCACGAGCGGCGAGGACTTCGCGGTGGCGATGGCAGGCTCCGATGAACAGGGGTGGACCCGACGGGCGGGAAGGGGGTGGGGCCCGGACTCGGGCCAGCGACCTAGTCTAGGCCATCCTGGCGCCGCGGCGCAGCACGCCCGGGAGTGACGCGTCTCTCACGCCTGCCGACGACCCCCTTGGACCCGCCGGCGCAGGTCAGGAGCGCCGCTCCTGCGGCCAGCGCGGGTCGGCGACGGCGTCCCACCGCACCCGCGGTGCCCCCTGCTCGAGGCGCTCGGCCAGCTTCTCCCGGCCGGCACGCACCTGGTTCGTCAGGGCCTCGAGGTCCTGCTGGAAGTCCGCCAGGCGCCCGTCGCAGTACGAGTCGGCGTCGGTGCGCAGCGCCGCCGCTCGCGTCTCCGCCTCCGCGACCACCTCCGCCGCCCGCGACTGGGCCTGCACGACGACCTGCTCGGACTGCACCAGCTCGATCGCGCGGGCGCGGGCGGCGGCCACGATCTCCTCCGCCTGGCGGTGCGCGTCGTCCAGGGTGTCGCGGGCGGCCGCGAGCACCTCGTCGGCGCGGGCCACCTGCGTGGGCAGCGCGTCGCGCAGCTCGTCCACGAGCGCGAGCGCCTGGTCGCGGTCCACCTTCACGTTGGTCGACAGCGGCACGGAGCGCGCGTTCTCGACCAGCGCGGCCAGGTCGTCCAGGATGTCCAGCAGGCCGCCGGCCGGGTTGTCCCCCTGGCCGGTCCCGGTCGTGGTCTCGGTCGTCTCGCTCATCCCCTGCTCCTTGCCCTGCTGCTCGGTCCGGCTCATCAGCCCTGCGTCACCTGCGGAGGGCGGCTCGCACCGCGTCCGCGACGCCGTCCGGCACCAGGTCGTCGATCGGTCCCCCGTACCGGGCCACGTCCTTGACCAGCGACGACGCGACGTGCGCGTACCGCTGCTCGCCCGGCACGAAGACGGTCTCGATCCCGGTCAGGTGCCGGTTCATGAGGGCCATCGGCAGCTCGGAGTCGAAGTCCGCGCCGCCGCGCAGGCCCTTGACCACCGCGACCGCCCCGCGCTCCCGGCAGAAGTCCACCAGCAGCCCGGGCACCACCTCGACCCGCACGTCGGCGGTCTCCGGGTCGGCCGCGAGCGCCGCCCGGGCCAGCTCCACCCGCTCCTCGGGGCCGAGCAGCGCGTTCTTGGCGGCGTTCCGGGCCACCCCGACCACCACGACGTCGAACATGCGGCGCGCGCGCCGCACGATGTCGAGGTGGCCGAGCGTGATCGGGTCGAACGACCCGGGGCAGACGGCGATGCTCACGCCGTCACGCTAGTACAGCGGTGTCGCGATCCTCGGGAGCCCGGTCGGGGTGCCGTCACCCCGCGACGGGGACACCCTGGGGGCATGACCGACGACGCCGCGCCCCACCCGTCGCCCGCGGAGCCGACCGTGGTGCCCCTGACCAGGGCCGCCCAGGTCGACTCGCTGTGGCGGGACGTCCTGGCGCCGTCCTTCCCGCCCGACGAGCTCACGTCGCCCGACGACCTGCGGGCCGGCCTCGCCTCCGGCGAGCTCACGGCCTACGGCGTGGAGCGGGACGGGCAGGTGGTCGCCGGCATCGTGGCCTCGTGGTCGCGGGCCACGCAGGTGCTGCTCGTGGACTACCTCGCGCTGGCGCCCGGCCACCGTGGCGGCGGGGTCGGCGGTCGCCTGCTGGACCGGTCGCTCGCCGGGTGGCGCGAGGAGCTGCACCCGGTGATCGTGCTGGCGGAGGTCGAGCACCCCGGCCATCACCCCGTCCACCCGACCCACGGCGACCCGGCGGCCCGACTGCGCTTCTACGCGCGGCACGGGGCGCGTGCGCTCGCCCTGCCCTACTTCCAGCCGGGTATCGGCGGCCCGGGGTCGCCGCGGGTCCCCGCGATGCTGCTCGTGGCGCTCGGGACGGAACCGGGCGCGGGCTCGGTGCCGGCCGCCGCCGTGCGCGGCTTCCTCCTCGAGCACCTCCGGGAGTGCGAGGGCACCGTGCCCGGCGATACCGCGGTCCGGCGGCTGCTCGACGCGGCGGCGGGGCAGTCCGTGACGCTCGTCGACCCGGCCCACGCCGAGGCGCTGGCCGCCGTACCCGTCGCCGTCCTCGAGGGGGCGGAGCGCTACGCCCCGCCGGCTCCCGGGGCGTCCGGCCCGGCGGACCCGGCGGGGTCGGCAGGCTCGGCGTAGTGCACCGCCGTCTCCCCGTAGTCCTTGCGCGCGAACGCCTCCAGGCCCGCGGGCCAGGCCGGCTCGGGGCTGCGGGTGGACCGCTCCACGACGACGACGGCGCCCGCGGCCAGCACCCCGGGTGCGGCCAGGTGCGCCAGGACAGTCGCGAGCGCGTCCTCGGCCAGGTCGTAGGGCGGGTCGAGGAAGACGACGTCGTACCCGGACGCCCCGGTCGTCCCGGCGGACGGTGAGGCACCCGCCGCGAACCGCTCCGCGGAGTCGGCGACGACGCGCACCTCGCGCTGCAGGCCCAGGGTCGCCACGTTGCCGCGGGCGACGTCCGCCGCCCGCCGGTTCGCATCCACCAGCACGACCGCGGCGGCGCCACGGCTCGCGGCCTCGAGGCCGAGCGCGCCGGAGCCCGCGTACAGGTCGAGCACCCGCGCGCCGTCCAGCACGTCGAGGTGGTCCAGGCGCGAGAAGATCGCCTCGCGGACCCGGTCGCTGGTGGGTCGCGTGCCCTTCGGCGGCACCTGCAGCGAGCGCCCGCCGAACCGGCCGGCCACGATCCTCGTCATGGCGCCGAGCCTAACCAGTCGACCGGTCACGCCCTCTCGAGGAACTCCTCCTGCTCGTCGTCCAGCTGGGCGGCGATCGCCGCGCGCAGCTCCGGGTGGGAGCCGAGCTCGAGGTCGGCGTCGACGACGGCGGTGGCCTCGCGCCGTGCGTCGGCGATGAGGTCGGCGTCCTGCACGACGCGCAGGAGGCGCAGCGAGCTGGACCGGCCGGACTGGGCGGCCCCGAGCACGTCGCCCTCGGAGCGCAGCTCGAGGTCCAGGGTCGCGAGCCGGAAGCCGTCGGTCGTCTCCGCGAGCGCCTCGACCCGGGTCGCGGCGGGCGTACCGGGCTGCGCCGTCGAGACCAGGAGGCACAGCCCCGGTGCCGCGCCGCGCCCGACGCGGCCGCGCAGCTGGTGCAGCTGGGACAGCCCGAACCGGTCGGCGTCGAAGACGACCATCACCGTGGCCTCGGGCACGTCGACGCCGACCTCGATCACGGTGGTGGAGACCAGCACCTGCAGCTCGCCGGCCGCGAACCGCGCCATCGCGGACTCCTTGTCCGCGGGCGCCATCTGGCCGTGCAGCACGCCGACGTCGAGCCCCGCGAGCGCCGGCGTCTCGCGCAGCATGTCCGCCACCTCGAGCACGGCGCGCAGGGGCGGGCGCTCGTCTCCCGCGCCGTCGCCGTCCATGAGCTCGAGCAGGTCGGGGACGTCGTCGAAGTCCTTCGCCGCGCCGCCGCCGGCGGGCAGGTCGTCGTCGGGGTGGATCCGCGGGCACACGACGTAGGCGCGATGGCCCTTGTCGACCTCCTCGCGCACGCGCGACCAGGTGCGCTCCATCCACCGCGGGTTGCCGGCGGGGACCACGTGCGACGTGATGCCGGCCCGGCCGGCCGGCACCTGCGTGAGCGACGACGTCTCGAGGTCGCCGAACACCGTCATCGCGACCGTCCGGGGGATGGGCGTGGCCGTCATGACGAGCACGTGCGGCGCCACCCGCCCCTTGGCGCGCAGCGCGTCCCGCTGCTCGACGCCGAACCGGTGCTGCTCGTCGACGACGACGAGGCCCAGGTCCGCGAACTGCACCTGGTCGCCCAGCAGGGCGTGCGTGCCCACGACGATCCCCGCCTCGCCGCTGGCCGCCTGCAGCAGCGCCTCCTTGCGCGCGGCCGCGCCGAGCGAGCCGGTGAGCAGCGCCACCCGGGTACCGTGCGCGGCCCCGCCCAGCAGGCCGCCCTCGGCCAGCGGCCCGAGCAGCGACCGCAGCGTGCGGGCGTGCTGCGCCGCGAGCACCTCCGTGGGCGCCAGCAGCGCGGCCTGCCCGCCGGCGTCGACCACCTGCAGCATCGCCCGCAGGGCCACGACCGTCTTGCCGGACCCCACCTCACCCTGCAGCAGCCGCTGCATGGGGCGGGCCTGCGCGAGCTCGTGCGACAGGTCCTCGCCCACCGAGGCCTGCCCGTCCGTCAGTCTGAAGGGCAGGCCCGCGTCGAAGTCGGCGAGCAGGCTCGGCTCCCCCGGGCCGCGGAGGGGTCGCGCGGTGGCCTCCTGCTCGGCGGCGTGCGCCCGGCGCTGCGCGAGCGCCGCCTGCAGCACGAAGGCCTCCTCGAAGCGGAAGCGGTGGCGCGCCTGCTGCCACGCGCGCTGGTCGACGGGGTGGTGGATCGCGCGCAGGGCGTCGAGCCGGCTCGGCAGCCCGTGGCGGGCACGGACCTCGTCGGGCACCGGGTCCTCGACGTCCGCCTCCGTGAGCGGGTCGAGGACCGTGCGCACGGCCCGCTGGATGCGCCAGGAGGGCACGGACGAGGACGCGGGGTAGATGGGGATGGGGCGGCTCGCCTCGAACATCGCCTCCTCGGCGTCGTCCGCGTCGACGCCCACGAGGACGTAGTCCGGGTGGGTGAGCTGGCGGGTGCCGCGGTACTCGCTCACCACCCCCGTGAACAGCCCCACGCGCCCCGGCCGCAGCTTGTCCTCGTGCGGCCGCAGCGCGCCGGCACGCTTGGCGAAGAACGTCAGCGCGAGCTCGTGCCGGCCGTCCGTGACGACCGCCGACAGCATGGCGCCCGCGCGCGAGCGCATCGTCCGGACGGTCGCCCGCGCGACCCGCGCCATCACGGTGACGTGCTCGCCGAGCGCCAGCCTGTCCATGTCCGTGAGCGTGCCGGGGTCGCCGTACCGGCGCGGGTAGTGCCGCAGCAGGTCCCCGACGGTGACGAGCCCCAGCTTCGCGAGCGGGCCCGCGCTGCGGGCCCCCAGCACCTTGGTCAGGGCCTCGCCCTCGCGCCCGGTCACGCGCGCCCCTCCGCCGCGTCGGCGTCGAGCGGCTCGACGCCGATCGCCACGTGGTCCCCGGGGCGACCGGTGCGCATGACGACGACGTCCGCGCCGCCGGACACGGCCGCGGCCCTCGACGCGAGCACCTCGACCGTGGCGTCGGGGACGTCGTCGTCCGGCAGCAGGGTGACGATCGCGGTCGGGGAACCCGCCACGAGCCGCTTGACGACGGCACCGACCGTGACGGCCGGGCCACCGCCGACGCGCAGCCCGTCGACCACCGCGCCGACGGCGTCGGGGACGCCCGCGTCCTCCTCCCGCGGGTCGTCGAGCGTCGCCGCCAGCGCGGACATCCCCGCCACGAGGTGCACGTCCCCGGGCGCGACGACCCGCACGATCTCGGGTGCGGCCTCGGGACCGTCCGCAGCCTCCGCCCCCGGGCCCACGGGGTCGGGCTGCAGCGCCTCGGGCGCGAGGACCAGCACCCGCGGGGCCCCCGCCCCGACGGCCGCGGCGACGAGGTCCGCCGCGGTCGGGGGGACGTCGAGGTCCAGGACCACGACGGCGCCGCCGCGCGCGAGCTCGGCGGCCAGCGCCGGCGCGGCCGTCGTGACCACCACCGCCCACCGGTCGGGCGGGACCGCGAGGTGGCGCACCGACACCCGCGACACCGCGCCCCGTGACGCCCAGCGCCGTGCCACGCCGAGCGCGGCGTCGAGGTCCGCGGTGTGCACGTGGGCCTGCCAGAGCGACCGGTCGGCGTCACCCGCCCCGGCACCGTCCTCGGCGCCGCCGCCCACGACGACGACGGAGCTCCCGACGTCGTCCAGGTCGGCGCGCAGCGCGTCCGCCACCGCGCCGGGGCTGAAGTCGGCGGCGGACGCCGACCGTTCCAGCACGAACATGAGCTCGACGTCGTCCGTCGCGACGCCGCCGTGCTCGTGCCCGTGCCGACCGGCGTCGCGGACGCCACCGGACGCCGCGCCCTGGTCGGGCGACGAGGCGTCGTCCCCCGCGGCGGGGGCGGGAGCGTCATGACCGACGTGGCCGCGCAGGTCGATGTCCAGCAGCACGGGGCCGATGCTGCCGGACGCCCCCGACACTCCCTCGGCGGCCGCCCGCTGCGCCGCCGCCAGCGACAGCAGCACGAGCACCAGCCCGCAGGCGCCGGCGTCGAGCACGCCCGCGGCACGCAGCGGCTCCAGCGCGCCCACGCTGCGCAGCGCCGCCTCCCGCGCGCCGCGGCACGCCGCGTCGGTCGAGGACAGTCGCGCGGCCGCCCCGGCGGGACCGACCATCCCGCCCGCCTCGGCGTGCCGGGCCGCCGCCGCCGCGGACTCCGCCGCCGTGAGGATCGTGCCCGGTGCAGGGTGCGCGACGGCGCGGCGCGCGGTCCGGGCCGCGGTGTCGAGCGCGATCGCGAGGCTGTCACCCCGCGTGGCCGCGACCGTGAGGCCGCGGAGCCACTCGCTGAGGATCACCCCGGAGTTCCCCCGGGCCCCGAGCAGCGCGGCCCGGGCGGCCAGCCGCAGGAGCCGCGCACCACCCGCGTCGGCCGGCGCGGCGCGGACCGCCGCCGCGGCGTCGCGGATCGTGAGGTACATGTTGGTCCCGGTGTCCCCGTCGGCCACCGGGAAGACGTTCACGCGGTCGATCTCGGCGCGGGCCTCCGCCAGGGCACGGGCGGCGGTGCTCACCCAGGCACGGACGACGGCGGCGTCGAGGAGCTCGGGCTGCTGCACGCCCCCCACGGTAGCGGTGAGGGACCCCACGTTGAGGGGCACTCCCGACATCGGCTATCCTCGTGTGGTTGCCCGGCCTGTTCCGGGCTCCCCCAACCACCAAGCTTCACGTCCTGCTGCCCTGGCGCGGGTCGTGTCACGACGATTCAGGAGAGACCGTGGCTGCCAACTGCGACGTCTGCGGCAAGGGCCCGGGCTTCGGGCACAGCATCTCGCACTCCCACATCCGCACGAAGCGCCGCTGGAACCCGAACATCCAGCGCGTCCGTGCCGTGGTCGCGGGCACCCCCAAGCGTGTGAACGTCTGCACCTCCTGCCTCAAGGCGGGCAAGGTCACGCGCCAGGCCTGAGCCTGCGCACCGGGCACGCCCGGTGCATCGACGCTTCCACGAGACGCTCGTCGGGATCTTCCCGGCGGGCGTCTCGTCGTCCCCGCGCACACCCCGGCGGCCCCGCGTCCCCGGCGCGCTGGTCGCCCGCGGACACCGGCAAAGAATTCGTGAAGGATTCACCAAACTGCCTTGGCCGAGGCGGCGGCGGCGTGGCACTCTGAGCAGATGATCGTGCAGACCGACAGCGACGTGGAGATCCGGCCCGCCGCCGTGACCGACGCCGGGCGGATCGCTCAGGTGCACCTCACCTCGTGGAAGGGCGCCTACGCCAGCGTGCTGCCGGCCGAGTACCTCGACTCCCTCGACGCGACCGAGCGCGCCGCCCAGTGGCAGCAGATCCTCGACGAGGGCAGCCGCACGACGCTCGTCGCCGAGGGCGACGGGCGCCTGCTGGGCTTCGCGAGCTACGGGCCGTCGCGCGACGAGGACGCCGAGGACGGCGACCTCGAGCTCTACGCGATCTACCTCGATCCCGAGTCCTGGGGACGCGGCGTGGCCCGCGACCTCATGCGCACCGTCCTGTCCGACGTCCCCGTCGGCACGCCGATGTCGCTGTGGGTGCTCGCGCAGAACGAGCGCGCCCAGCACTTCTACCGCCGCCACGGCTTCCAGGCGGACGGCGTCGAGCGCATGGACGACATCGGCGACACCCCCGTCACCGAGGTGCGCTACCGCCGCGGCTGAGCATCGTCGCCCGCGGCTCAGCCGCCGAAGTGGTCCCAGCCGCCGCGCGCGGCGGGCTCCGTGCCGTCGACGGTGACGCTGGCGGGCCCCGGCCGCACGCTCCCCATCCGCCGGAACCCCGTCGGCAGCGCGACACCGGGCGGGAACGTGGCGAGCAGGCCGTGGTCCTCTCCCCCGGTGAGCGCCCACCCCAGCGCGGCCTCCGGGCCGAGCCCCAGCGCCCGGGCGGCGGGCAGCAGCCGCTCGACGTCGCCCGCCAGCGCGCCCGCCTCGACGTCCACGCCGACGCCGCTCGCACGAGCCAGCCGGCCGGCGTCGCGCAGCGGGCCGTCGGAGACGTCGAGCATCGCGGTCGCCCCGCCCCGGGCCGCCGCCGGGCCCGCGGCGAGCGGGGCCTGAGGGCGCAGGTAGCCGACCACGCAGGCCCCGACCCCCGCGTCGTCGACGGTCGTCGCGTCCGCCGGGGTCGCCGCGCCGGCGTCGAGCAGCGCGAGGCCTGCCGCCGAGAGCCCGCGGTGCCCCGCGTAGGCCAGCACGTCGCCCGGCCGCGCGCCGGCGCGCGTCACCGGGGCACGCCCCTCCAGGTCACCGTGCGCGGTGACCGCCACGACCACGCTCTCGCCTCCCGACAGGTCCCCGCCCACGACGCCCGCCCCGACCGGCGCGGCCACGTCAGCGAGGCCGCGGGCCAGCCCGGTCACCCAGTCGACCGGCAGGTCCCCCGGGACCACGAGCGACACGACCAGGGAGGTCGGGCACGCGCCCATCGCCGCGACGTCCGCGAGGTTGGCCGTCGCGGCCCGCGCCCCGACGTCGTACCCGCCCGACCAGCGCCGGCGGAAGTGCCGGTCCTCGACGAGGACGTCCGTGGTGACGACGAACCGCGCGTCCGGGGCCGCCACCACCGCCGCGTCGTCGCCCGGGCCGAGCAGGGTCGCCGACGCCGCGGGCAGCAGCGGGAAGATCCGCGCGAGCAGGTCCTCCTCGGACAGGTCTCGCACGAGGGGGCGGGTGGCGTCGGTCACGGGGACGACTGTAGGCGGTCGGCCGGCTCGTCCCGCCCGGTAGCGTGGTCGCCGTGCCCCGTCGTGCTCGTGCCCCGATGCCGTCCCGTGCCGCCCGCGCCGCCGCGCTGGGCCTCCTCGTCCTCCCGCTGGCGGCCTGCGCCACCACGATCGGCGCGACGCCCGCCGAGGACGCCGCGAACCCGGACTGCGCGCCCGTCATGCTCGCGCTGCCCGACGTGCTCGCGGGCGACCTCGACAAGGCGAAGACCAACGCCCAGGCCACCGCCGCCTGGGGCGAGCCCGGGGCCGCCGTGACACTGCGCTGCGGCGTCACCCCGCCCGGGCCGTCGCCCGACTGCCAGCGGGTCGAGTCGCCCGCCGGCGCCGTCGACTGGATCGTCGAGGCCGGGAAGGACGGCACGTGGCGGTTCACCACCTACGGCCGCGAGCCCGCCGTCGAGGTCGTCGTGCCGCCGTCGGTCACCGAGAGCCACTCGACGTCGTTCATCGGCGACCTCGCGCAAGCCGTGAGCAACGTGCCGCCGACCGCGCAGTGCACCTGACGCGACTGCCGAGGCGCGCCTCGGACGCCCGTGGCACGGTGTCCGGATGGACCAGCGCCTGAGCCTCGTGACCCTCGTCGTCGCCGACCTCGCCGCCACCCGGCGGTTCTACGTGGACGGCCTGGGCTGGGAACCGCTCCTCGAGGCCCCCGGCGAGGTGCTGATGATCCAGGTCGGCCAGCACGTCGTGCTGTCGATGTGGGACGAGGAGCACGCCACCGAGGAGATCGGGCCGGTCGTGCGCGGCGGCACCGCGCCGCTGACCCTCGCGCACAACGTCGGGGCCCCTGCCGGCGTGGACGCCGTCCTCGAGCAGGCGCGCCGGGCCGGCGCGCCGACCGTCCGCGACGGCGTGCGGCGCGAGTGGGGCGGCTACTCCGGCTACTTCACCGACCCCGACGGGTTCCTTTGGGAGGTCGCGCACGCGCCGGGCCCGCTCGGCGAGCTCGTGGTGCCCTGACCCTCCGGGCGAGGCGCGGTCAGCGCAGGCCGGTCGGGCGCTCCAGGGCGAGCTGGATGAGCTCGTCGACGAGCTCGGGATAGCTCACTCCCGAGGCCTCCCACATGCGCGGGTACATCGAGAACGGCGTGAACCCCGGCATGGTGTTGATCTCGTTGACGATCACGCGCTCGTCGGGGGTGACGAAGACGTCGACCCGGGACAGCCCCTCGGCCTCCACGGCCTCGAAGGTGCGCACCGCGACCTCGCGGATCTCGTCGATGACGGGCTGCGGCAGCTCGGCCGGGCAGCGCAGGTCGACGTGCGCCTCGTCGAGGTACTTCGCCTCGAAGTCGTAGAACGCGTGGCTGCCGTGGTCGACGACGATCTCGCCGGGCAGCGACGCGCGCGCCCGGGCGCCGTCGTGCCCGCCGAGCACCGCGCACTCGATCTCGCGGCCCTCGATCCCGGCCTCGACGACCACCTTGGGGTCGTGCTCGCGCGCGGCCTCGACGGCGGCGGGCAGGTCGGCCAGGTCGTCCACGCGCGTGATGCCGAGCGACGACCCCGCGCGGGCGGGCTTGACGAACAGCGGCAGGCCCAGCGGCTCGACGGCGGCGACGCACGCGGCGCGGTCCCGCTCCCAGTCCCGGGGCCGGATCACGACGTACGGGCCGACCGTGAGGCCCTGGCCGGCGAGCACGAGCTTCATGAAGTGCTTGTCCATGCCGACCGCCGACGCGAGCACGCCCGCGCCGACGTAGTGCACGTCCGACAGCTCCAGCAGGCCCTGCACCGTGCCGTCCTCGCCGAACGGGCCGTGCAGCAGCGGGAAGACGACGTCGACCTCGCCGAGCAGCGCGGGCACCTGGCCCGGCTCCAGCACGCGCAGGGTGCGCTCGCCCTGGGTGAGCGACAGCACGACCTCGGCGCCCGAGTCGGCGGTCACCTCCGGGAGGCGGCCGTCGGTGATCTGCCAGCGCTCCGGGTCGTCGGCGGCGATCACCCAGCGGCCCTCGCGCGTGATGCCCACGGGCACGACGTCGTAGCGGTCGCGGTCGATCGCACGCAGGACGCCGGCCGCGGTGGACGCGGAGATGGCGTGCTCGCCCGAGCGCCCGCCGAACAGCACGGCGACGCGGGTCTTGCGCGGGGTGCCGGCACCCGCGGGCGGGACGGCAGGAACGGGGCTCGTCGTGGGAGCGGCGGTGGCGTCGGACATCGCCGCCCAACCTACCGGACCCCGGCCCGCCGTCCCGACCGCCTCAGCGGGTGCGGAGCTCCTTGCGCAGGATCTTCCCCGCGGCGGACTTCGGGACCGCGTCGACGAACTCCACGACCCGCACCTTCTTGTACGGGGCGACCTGCTCCGCGACGAAGCCCTGCACGTCCGCGGCGGTCAACGCGCTGCCCTCGGCCCGCACGACGAACGCCTTCGGCACCTCCCCCGACTCCGGGTCGGGCACGCCGATCACGGCCGCGTCCGCGATCTCGGGGTGCGTCAGCAGCAGCGCCTCCAGCTCCGCCGGCGCCACCTGGTAGCCCTTGTGCTTGATGAGCTCCTTGAGCCGGTCGACGACGGTGAACGCGCCGTCGGAGTCGACCGTCACGATGTCGCCGGTGTGCAGGAAGCCGTCCGGCTCGAGGGTGTCGCGGGTGGCCTGCTCGTCCGCGAGGTACCCGACCATGACGTTCGGACCGGCGCACAGCAGCTCGCCGGGCGCGCTCACGCCCTCGGCCGGCTGCGCGATCGCCTCCCCCGTGGCGGGGTCGACGACCCGGGCGAGCATGTTCGGCACCAGCAGGCCGACGGTGCCCGGGGAGATGTCGGTCCGGTCGACGGGCACGACGTGCGAGACCGGCGACATCTCCGACATCCCGTACCCCTGCAGCACCCGGGCGCCCGGCAGGCGTCGGGCCACGGCCTCGGCCAGGTGCTCGTCGAACGGCGCCGCCCCCGACATGAGCATCCGCACGCTCGACAGGTCGCGGCCGGCGGCCGCGGGGTGCTTGGCGAGCGCCAGCGCGATCGGCGGCGCGACGAACAGCACGGTGGCCCGGTGCTGCTCGACGACGCGCAGGTACTCGGCGAGGTCGAACCGCGGCAGCGTGACGAGCGTCGACCGCTGGTAGATCGCGCCGTTCATCAGCACCGTCATGCCGTAGATGTGGAAGAACGGGAGCACCGCGGGGATGACGTCGTCGCGCGTGAGGGGCAGGTACGCCTCCGTCTGCACCACGTTCGCCACGAGGTTCCGGTGGGTGAGCATCACGCCCTTCGGCAGCCCGGTCGTGCCGGACGAGTACGGCAGGACGGCGAGGTGCGTGCGGGGGTCGAACGCGACGTCGGGCGCGGCGTGACCGCCCGCGAGGAGCGCGCCGAGGGACGGGTGGCCTTCCGCGCCGTCGAGCACGACCACGTCGGCGGCCGCCATCCCGACGGCGTCGGCACCCGCCTCGGCGGCCGGCAGCAGCGCGGAGACCGTCACGAGCGCCTTCGCCCCCGACGACTCGAGCTGCTTCGCGACCTCGCGCCCGGACGCGAGCGCGTTGATCGTGGTCACCGTGATGCCGGCCCGCAGCAGGCCGTGGAAGACGGCGACGAACGCGGGCACGTTGGGGCTGTGCAGGGCCACCACGTCCCCGACGCCCAGGCCGCGGGCGGCGAACGCCCCGGCGATGGCGTCCACGCGGTCGCGCAGCTCGCCGTACGTGGTCGTGGCACCGCTCGGACCGTCGACCAGGGCGACACGGTCCCGGTCGGCGTCGTCCAGCGAGGCGAAGAGGAACTCGTGGAGGGTGACGTCGGGGATCTCGACGTCGGCGTGCGGGCTGCGGATGAGGGAGCGGTCGGTGCTGGTCTCGGACATGGCGGTCCCTTCGTGCGGCACGGTCCTCGTCGACCGTGTGCACGGGAGCGTAGCGCCGGGAACCGATGGCACGGGAGCGACGTTGGGGCGATCGTGGACATCACGAACGACACGAACGCCCTCGCGGCGCCCGCGGCCGAGGACCAGGCCGCGCCCGCCGACGATCCCAGTCATAGTCCGGGCTCGCCGCAGCCCCCGACTCCGCTCGACCCTGAGGCGGTGCACCGCCGGTGACCGCCGTCCTCTCCCTCCTCCTCGGCATCCTGGTGATCCTCGTGATCACGGCGGCGACGGCCTACTTCGTCGCCCAGGAGTTCGCCTACATGACCGTGGACCGCTCCCGGCTCGCCGCCCGCGCGGAGGCCGGTGACGTGACCGCGAAGCGGGCCCTCGCCGTCACGCGCCGCACGTCCTTCGTGCTCTCGGGCGCCCAGCTCGGCATCACCGTGACCGGCCTGCTGGTCGGCTACGTGGCCGAGCCCCTCGTGGGCGACGCGCTGGGCACCCTGCTCGGCGGCGTCGGCGTCCCGACCGGGGTCGGCGTGGCCGTCGGCACCGTCGCGGCCCTCGTCGTCTCGACGCTGGTGCAGATGCTCTTCGGCGAGCTGTTCCCGAAGAACCTCGCCATCGCCCGCCCCGAGCCCACGGCCCTGCGCCTGGCCGGCTCGACGACGGCGTACCTCACGGTGCTCGGCTGGCTCATCGCCGTCTTCGACAAGGCGTCGAACGCGCTGCTGCGGCTGCTGCGCATCGAGCCCGTGCACGACGTCGAGCATTCCGCCACCGCCCGCGACCTCGAGCACATCGTCGCGGACTCCCGCGAGAGCGGCGACCTGCCCGACGACCTGTCGGTGCTGCTGGACCGCATCCTCGACTTCCCGCAGCACGACGTCGAGCACGCCATGATCCCGCGCTCGCGCGTCGGCACCGTCGACCCCGCCCTCACGGTGGGCGAGCTGCGCACGCTCATGGCCGGCGGCCACTCCCGCTACCCCGTGGTGGACGCCGAGGACCGCGCTCTCGGCGTCGTCCAGCTCACCGACCTGCTGCGGACCGGCCTCGGCGACGCCGCTCCCGTCACCGAGCTCATGCGGCCGGTCACGGTGCTGCCCACCCTCATGGCGCTGCCGGACGCCCTCACCGAGCTGACGCGGACCCGCAACCAGCTCGCCGTCGTCGTCGACGAGTACGGCGGCTTCGCGGGCGTGCTCACCCTCGAGGACCTCGCCGAGGAGCTGGTCGGCGAGATCACCGACGAGCACGACCCGGCCCTGCCGGTCACCGTGTCGTCCGAGGACGACGGCGCCTGGGTGATGGGCGGCGACGTCCACCTGGACGAGGCGGAGCGCGCCATCGGGCACGACCTGCCGCGCGGCGACCACGAGACGGTCGCCGGGCTGCTCATCGCGCAGACCGGCGCGCTGCCCCGCGCGGGCGACGCGGTGACGGTCGAGCTGCCGCCGGACCCGGCGGACCTCGTGCACGACGAGCCCCGCCGTCGCTGGCTGGAGGTCGACGTGATCTCGGTCGAGCGGCACGTGCCCCACCTGGTGCGCGTGCGCCTGTTCGAGGGCACCGCGGAGGGCACGGTCGAGCCCGCCCCGGACGCCACGCCCGCCCCCGCGAAGGAGGACGACCGATGAGCAACCCCTGGGTCGTCGTCGCGGCGACCGTCGTCATCATCGCGCTGAGCGCGTTCTTCGTGGCGGTGGAGTTCGCCCTGCTGGGGGCGCGCCGCCACCGGCTGGAGGACGCTGCTCCGCGCAGCCGGTCCGCCCGGGCCGCGCTGCGCAGCTCGTCCGAGCTCACGCTGCTGCTCGCCGGCTCCCAGCTCGGCATCACGGCGTGCACCCTGGCGCTCGGCGCCGTGACCAAGCCGGCCGTGCACCACTGGCTCACGCCGCTCTTCGCCGGGTGGGGGGCGCCGTACTGGGTGGCCGACGTCGCGGGCTTCGTGCTCGCGCTGATCATCGTCACCTTCCTGCACCTCGTGGTGGGCGAGATGGCGCCCAAGTCGTGGGCCATCGCGCACCCCGAGGCGTCCGCCACGCTGCTGGCCCTGCCGATGCGGGCGTTCATGTGGCTCACCCGGCCGGTGCTGCGCTGGCTCAACGCGCTGGCCAACCGGTGCCTGCGGGCCGTCGGCGTGGAGCCGGTGGACCACATCGAGGCGGGTCACGACCCGACCACGCTGCGGCACCTCGTGGAGCACTCGGCGAACGTCGGGGCCCTCGACGCCGCGTACTCCTCGCAGATCGCGGGCGCCCTGGAGCTGGAGACCCTCACGGTCGACACGCTCGTGGCCCCGGGCGCGCGGCCCACGGCGGTGCCGGCGGACGCGACGGCGGCCGACGTGCGGGCGGCGTCCGTGACCTCCGGGCACCTGCGCATCCTGCTGCGCGACGGCGGTGCCGACGGTGGTGTCGACGGTGAGGTGACCGGCGTCGTGCACGTGCGCGACACGCTGCTGCTCGCGGACGACGCGTCGGTCGCGCCGGTGGCGCGCGCGCCGTTCGTGCTCGACGCGTCGACCACCGTGCACGCCGCCATCGCGCTGCTGCGCGAGGCCGGCGAGCAGCTCGCGCTCGTGCGCCGCGACGGGGACGTGCTGGGCGTCGTCACGCTCGCCGACGTGCTGCGCCGGTTGCTGCCGCAGGCGCAGGAGGCGACGGCGGACGTCTGACCCGTCGTCGGGCCCGCCGCCGTCGAAGCCCGGGCGGCCGGGCCAGGGCGCGGCGTACGGTGAGGTCATGCCTG